>JAITVB010000225.1 GCA_031286025.1 Rikenellaceae bacterium | reverse complement strand
GTTCACCCGATTGCGCCGCCTGCCCGCTTGGCGACCGCTGCCGTGCCCGGGCTGAGAGCAGGGTAGGGCAACTACCCGTTAAAGCGGTTAAAACGGCGGTCACTTCGCGTTGGTTCAACTACCTCTGTATACGTTGCAACGGCGAACTGTTGCTCTCGAAACGCACCGGCAACGACATCTGGATGAATCTTTATGAATTTCCCTTGATCGAAACCGATTCCGAAATGGATTTTTCGGTATTGAGCCATACTGCGGCGTTTAGGGAATTACTTGGCGATACCGCTTTTACCCTGATGAAAGCCACAAAAATGTCCAAGCACCAACTTTCGCACCGCACGATCCACAGCACGTTTTATGAGTTGGAAGTGAGCGCTTTTCCTTCCCATGCCGAAAAATTTCTGCGGGTGGACGAGGGGGCGTTGGGCGATTACGCCGTTTCACGCCTGACCGACCTGTATCTCGAACGGCGATAACGAAAAGAAAGAAAGTGTGAGGTTATTGCCCTTCCTCCTGTTTTTCAATTCCTTCGGAGTAACTTTCGTCGTTAGTTTTCAGGTTCTGTGGGTTCCATCTCCACCACCCGGCTGCTGATGTCGGCCACTTTGCCCAACGCATCCGACAACTCCTGCGCCTGCAGCCGGTTCTCAAAAATACCGACCGAGTAGGTCGTGCCCGTGCGCACTACTTCGCGGTGGCGGGCATAGCGGTCGGTGACTTCCTTGACCTGGGCGGACAATTCACCCGTCGTGTTCGAAAACTCGACCCGGAAAAGCCCCTGCGCCTGATCGGCTGCATCCGCCATGTTCGAAAACTCACCGTTCTTCCAAATCACCGGCTCGGGACGCCGGAACTCCCATTCTTTCAGCTTGGCTGCCGCGTCGACCGCATCGCCGTACGTCCGGTAAAGCCCGATAAAATAACATAGCCGCCGGTCGGGCAATCGCAACGAATAGACCGGCGACACCTTTCGGAAGGTGTCCATCGAAGGTTGGTTGGCGAAAATGCCGATCATCACACTGTAAAATGTTCCTTCGGATGGAATTTCGAGCGTCGGAATGGGAGTCTGACTGTTATAGATCGCCTCATCGTGCTGTACCGGGTCGGCAAAGGGAATGAACTCTTTTTCTTTTACCTCGATCAACGCCATCCGGTAATCGAGTTCCCGGGCACGGGCCACGACCCGCCCGAGCGAATCGAGCGCCTGAGGCAATCCGAATTGCCGGGCCAACGCCTGTTCGTAGGCGGCCACCAAGGCCAATCGGGCCGGATAGGCGGCAAACGTGGGCGACATCATCCCGCCGGCCGCTATGTTCTGTGTGCGCTTGATTTCCTGTTCCTCCCGATTGAGGCTGTCGAGCACCGCCGTGCGGTAGAGCTTGTCCAACAAGTATGAGTAGAGGTAGATACGGTCGCCGTAAGAATCGTTCCACACTTCATCGAGCGCGTTTTCGAGCGAGTCGATCGTCGCCGCCCCCCGGCGCCATTGGTCGTAGAGTTGCTGTGCTTCGGCCGGTGACGAAACCGTGTCGTAGGATTCGACCAACTGTTTGATTTGTTGGTAAACGGCAGAAAATCGTTCGCCGAGCCGGTCGGTGGCCGGTTGGTCGCGCTGTGCTTTCCGGAGCAGTTCCATCTCCGGCCTCGCCAGATTATGTTTTACATAGGGATAATCGAGCAGGTTTTTCAGGTTGGGATCGCCTGCCGTGCCGTTGCCGGAGGTTGTGGTTGTTTCCGTGCCCGTGTTCGTAGCCACGGGTCTCCCTTGGGCCATGTTGTACAGGATAAATTCCTGCTCGATGGTGTTTGTTTGCGCGGTGACGCTGCCGATCCGGTTGCGCAGGCCGAATATCCGGGTTTCGAGTTGCAGAATTTCGTTCGACTTTCGTGCCCGGTCGGTGGTGTCGGCCGCAAAGGCGGCACGTTTGTCGGCGATCACGTGCACGAGCGAATCTTCCTGCGTTTTGAGGTCATGCTCCCGGACGAGCAACGCCATATAGACCGAGTCGCCCTCAAGCCCCGCCACCCGAGGGATGACCGTCCCCCGTTCCTGCGCCCCGGTCCACAGTCCGCCCCCGGCTAAAATAGCGACTGCAAATATGTGTTTCAATCTCCCAAACATATCTTTTATCTCCACGACCGCAATAAAAACATCTGAATAAATCCGAAAACCTCCAAACGCCCGAGCAGCATCAGCAACGACGAAACGATCTTCGTCCCCTCTGGTAATTCGGCGTAATTACTCATCGACCCTACCTGTCCGAAACCCGGACCGACATTGCTCATGCTGCCGAACGCGATACTGAAACTGGTCATCAGGTCGCTCCCGAACAGGGTGCAAACCACCGTTCCGACCCCTACTGCGGCGAGGTAGCAGACGATGAATATCGAGGCGAAACCCACCATCTTGTCGTCGTAATGGACGTTGTTGATCTTGATCCGGATAATGGCGTTGGGGTGTTGCTGTTGTTTAAGTTTGGCGGCGATACCCTTGTACGAGAGCAGTACGCGATCGACCTTGACCCCCCCCGAAGTCGAACCGGCACATCCGCAGATGATGCTCGCCAGAATGAGCAGCATCACCGAAAACGGCGGCCAGAAGGTCGAATCGGCCGTTGAGAACCCGGTGGTGGTCAGGATCGAGGCGAATTGGAAATACCCGTGTCGGAAGGCCGTTGGCAATGACTCGTAACTGTTTGTAAACCATAGATTAAACGAAATCAGTGCTCCGCCCACGAGAATAAACAACAGGTACAACCGCGCCACCTCCGACCGGAAAAGGTTGTTGCTCTTGCCTGTCAGCGTGGCGAAGATCAGCCCGAAATGGAGGCCCGAGACGACCATAAAGAAGAAGATGACCGCCTCGATCCACACGTTGTCGTAGTAGGCGATGCTGGCGTTCTTGGGACTCAGCCCTCCGGTGGCGATGGTCGAGAAGGAATGGTTCACGGCGTCGAACCAGTCCATCCCCGCCACGCGCAGCAGCACCGTTTCGAGAAGGGTCAGTCCGATGTAGACGAAGAGCAGTATCTGGAGGATCTTTTTCGTCTTGTAGTGGTAATTTTCCTTGGCGAAGGTTGAAATCTCCATATTCGACAGCGTCGCCTTGATCTTGCCCAACGAAGGGAGGATCACCATCGCGAACATCACCACGCCCACCCCGCCCAACCAGTGGGTCGATGAGCGCCAGAACAACATTCCTTTCGGCAGGGCTTCGATGTTGCGCAAAATGGTCGATCCCGTGGCGGTAAAGCCCGAGGTGCTTTCGAACCAGGCGTTGATCGGGTTGAACTCCCCGCCCCACAACATATAGGGAAATGTTCCAACGAAACAGGCCAACAGCCAAGAACCGACGACGATCACATACGATTCCTTGGTGGTGATGTCGCTCTCGGGCCGCACGAAGATCAGCGGAAACATACCGAGCGCGAGGGTCAGCACGAAACTTAGCAGCAACGGATAAAATCCGGTGTCCATCTCGTTGAAGAACGAGATGAGGGCCGACAGCAGCATGAACCCCGCATTGAGCAGCAGCACCATCCCCGTGTATCGTATGATCACCGTAAACCGCATTCCGCCGTGCCTGTTATTGCTCCTTTTTCCTGAGGGCGAGCATCAACTCGTCAATGTATTCCTTGAGTTGCGAAAGCTCGTCCATCCCCTCCATTCTGACGTTGAACGGTATCTTCGAGTTGAGGTAGTTGCCCAACCCGCGGGTGATACGCAGGATCGGGCGGAGGATATAAATGTTGATCAGCGCATAGAACATCACGATGATCACGATGGCGATGCCCAGGGCGATGATGCCGGGCATGATGGCCCGGTAGACGTTGTTCATCAGTGTGGTGGCGTTTCCTTCGACTGCGCGTTGGGTTTCGATCATAAAATTCTTGACGGCCAGCGTGAGGTCGTAGTATGAATTGCGATAAACGTCGGTAAACCATTCGATGTCGCTCGCGCGGGTCGAGTCGGCCAACACTTGGGTCACGGCTTCGTAGTAGTTGGCGCGGGCGATGTAAATGTCCTTGATCTCGGTGTTGTTGGCATGCATCGTCATGGCTTTGGCCAG
>JAITVB010000224.1 GCA_031286025.1 Rikenellaceae bacterium | reverse complement strand
ACCGCTCCGCCTGCTATTCAAAGACGAGGTGCGCCGTGTGGGTCGCGAACTCCGCATGCCCGAGTCGATCCTCGGCCGCCACCCCTTCCCGGGTCCGGGTCTCGGCATCCGTGTACTCGGCGAACTTATCCCTGAAAAGATCCGCGTCGTGCAGGACGCCGACAAGATCTTCATCGACATGCTCCGTGAAGAGGGCCTCTACGACAAAGTTTGGCAGGCCGGCGTCATTCTGCTCCCCGTCCAATCGGTCGGCGTGATGGGCGACGAACGCACCTACGAAAATTGCGCCGCCCTCCGTTGCGTACACTCCACCGACGCCATGACCGCCGATTGGGTACACCTCCCCTATGAATTCCTCGCCCGCGTTTCCAACGAAATCATCAACAAAGTAAGAGGGATCAACCGCGTAGTCTACGACATCAGTTCCAAACCCCCCGCAACGATTGAGTGGGAGTAGTCGCCTCTGACTGACGCTTTACAAAAAGCGTCAGTCAGAGGCTGTTCCTCACTTGACTGTTACAGTGGCGGGTTTGAGGGCTTTCCAGGCACGGACGTATTCGAAGAATTGTTCGGGGGTTTTGTATCCGAATTCTTCTTTCTGGGCGGCGAAAGAGATGCCGTACCGAATTTCGTTGTTGGCGTCGGGACGGACGATGTAGAGGTAGTTCTGCTTGTCCTCAGCTTCGCGAACGACGTATTTTTCCGGAACATTGACGGCCATACCGACGGTCTGCTGCGGATATTTGACCGTGTCGGTCACCGGAAAATCGCGCCCCCAGTCGGCAACGAGGCCTTTGCCATCGGAGAATTTAACGTCGGAGCGGCGATAGATCTTCTGTACTCCGGTGGCGAAGTCGAGTCCCTGAGTGTCGCCGGTAAAGCGTTGGAGCACTTCGGCGTCGCGATGGCCGGCATAGAGGGTGTAGCGACTGGTGAGGCCGATCTTACGATCTTGGTAATCCCAACCTTCGATCTCCATTTCGACGATCGTGCGTACGGGGCCTTGGGCCAGGATGCGGGCGGTGCGGCGGTCCATATTCACAATATGCCGGATGGTTTGACCGTCCCAACCTTTGAGGGTGCCGACACCGGCGGTGCCGCCCACGTAGAGAACGTCGTCGCCATATTTGTCGATCAATTGTTGGTCGCTCGGATACCAATCGGTATCAGGCAGTTCAAGGCGTTCGATCACCTTGCCGTAGATATCGACCGTCTGTTTCTGGTCGAAATAGATGCGGTAGGCGGCCAGTTCCGATTCGAAGGCCGGACCATGGGGGTATACCTTATTATACATATTGTCTTCGGTGGCCGAGATTTCATCCATCGGAACGGTTTGGCCATCTTCGCGCAGGAACATCTGTGCGCCGGTGCGGTATTTATAGCGGGCGGCGGATACTTCCTGCACAGAGAAATAGACCTTGAACACGCGGGTTTGCTTAGGTTTGAGGTCGACGACGAACGACACCTCGCGGATAACCCCGTTGTCGAGGACGTCGAACTGCGAGGCGATCTCGACGTCGCCATCCATGACCAATGCTCCTTTGTAGGCTTTGTTTTCGAGTTGAAGCACAACGGGCACGTCGGTCATCGCCACCGAATTGGGGTTTTTGACGTAGCACACCACACCGCCGCCGCGCCTGGTTTCGACCTTGACCTGGGCGAAAGCGCTGCCGACAACGAAGCAGAAGAGCAGCGCAAGGACGATTTTCAATTTACTCATGGCGCTTCGCATTATTTGAACGTAACCACGCCGGTGTCTTCGATATCGAACTGCGAGTTGCCGGCGGTGATCGTCTTCGACGACAGACTGATATTGGCGTTGCGCACACCGCGGATAAGGAAAGCGGTATCGGCGCCTGCTTTCGTTTCGTAGTTCTCAAGCGTCAGGTTCTTCACGTTGCGCAACTTGAGGGCCGGACCCCGTTGGGCTTCGACATAGATATCCTTCAGGTTGACCCCGTCGGATTCGCACAGCTCGCCGCCATAAACAGCCGTGATCGAGCAGTTTTCGAGGTTTACGTTGGTAATGTTCATTTCGGGCAGCCCGTTGAAATAAAATGCACGATAGGCATTGCGACACGAAACATCCTTGATGTAGATATTGCGGAAAGCCGGGGTTTCTTCGGTCACGGCCGGAATCGGATCGGTATCCTTGTCGCCGGGCTCGATACCGGCGGCCAACACCTCGGCAGCCGACATACCGACATAGTAAAGGTCGAAGAGAACGGCTTCCGTAGCCAGGTCGACCATGCTCAGGTTCGAAGCGTAAATGTTTTCGACCACCCCCCCGCGTCCGCGGCGGCTCTTGAAACGCAGGCCGACGTCAGTGCCCAGGAATTTGCAATTGGTCACCGACACGTTGCGTACGCCGCCCGACATTTCGCTGCCTACGACGAAACCACCGTGGGCTTTGAATACGGTGCAATTGTCGACCAATACGTTTTCGGTCGGACGACCGCGGTCGCGGCCCTGCTTGTCCTTGCCCGACTTGATGCAGACCCCGTCGTCGCCCACGTCAAGAGTGCAGTCGACAACGATCACATTCTTGCACGATTCGATATCGAGGCCGTCGCCGTTGGCCGCCCAACTCGGGTTACGCACGGTAAGACCGTCGATGATCAAGTTTTCACAGAAAAGCGGGTGGATCGTCCAGTTGGGCGAATTTTGTACCAACACGTCTTCGAGCAGTACATTTTTACATTCGATCAGGCTGACCATCACCGGACGGATGCGCGTCCGGTTGCCGTTCGGGACGTAACGGTCGTTTTCGATCGTACCGCCCTGCAGTCCGAGCCACGCCCATTCGAGCGAGTTTACCCTGTCGCGGCCTACTCCGCGCCACATGTGGCCCGAACCGTCGAAAGCCCCTTCACCCGTAATGGCGATGTTTTCGGCTCCGCGAGCGTTGATCGGCGAGGTACAGCGTTTCGACTCCCAACCTTCAAACCAAGTGTCAATGATCGGATAGAGATCGAGTTCGGGATTGAACAGCACCAACGCTCCTTTGTCAAGATGAAGGTTGACATTGCTCGAGACGGTGATCGGGCCGGTATACCATACTCCGGCCGGCACGACGAGCGTACCTCCGCCCTGCGAACTGAGCGACTCCATGGCTCGGGCAAAGGCGTCGGTGTTCATCGCAATGCCGTCGCCCACGCCGCCGAAATCGGTGATCTTCACCGTGCGGTCGGCGAATACGGGGCGTTCGACGCGCGGCATGTCGAACTGGAGATTCTGGTAGAGGTACTCATATTTGTACCCCTCTTGCTTTTCGCAACATCCTGCGAGCAGAGCGGCGGCCAAAGCCAGGAAAGTAAATTTTTTCATTCTATTTTTTTTAGTGGTTACACTGGTTTTTATGGGTGAATCGGGAGCGGCCCACACCCTGCCACTTTACAATCAGCAAATTTAATCAAATTACCGGTTTTTTGAACATCAGGCAAAAAATTTCGGAATTATCCTTGTTACGATGGCAACAAAAGAAAGTAATAGTGCGGAAAGAGTCGAGAATAAAAACCGGTTCGGACGCGAACAAAAAATCCCCCCGTGCGGGGATGCTCTTCCGAAAATTTGCCGTTTTTCAAAAAAGAATTAATTTTGTCAGATTGTAAAAATAGATTTTACGCCGTCTACCAATTCACTTTACCCTATGAGAAAAGCTCTGAAAATTGTCGTCCTGGCGAAGCAGGTGCCCGATACACGCAACGTGGGCAAGGACGCGATGAAGGCCGACGGAACGGTCAACCGCGCCGCCCTGCCGGCCATCTTCAACCCCGAAGACCTCAACGCCCTCGAACAGGCCCTCCGCCTGAAAGACAAGTTCGAAGGAACCACGATCGAAATCCTGACGATGGGCCCGCCCCGTGCGGCCGAGATCATCCGCGAAGGGTTGTTCCGCGGCACCGACGGCGGTGTGTTGCTCACCGACCGCAAGTTTGCCGGGGCCGACACGTTGGCCACTTCGTATGCCCTGGCCTGCGCCATCCGCAAGATCAGGCCCGACCTGATCATCGCCGGCCGCCAGGCCATCGACGGCGACACCGCGCAGGTAGGCCCCCAGGTGGCCGAGAAAATGGGTTGGCCGCAGGTGACTTATGCCGAGGAAATCGCCAATTTCGACGGTAAGGAACTGACGATCAAACGCCGGTTGGAACATGGGGTGGAAACCGTGGCTTGTCCGCTGCCGATGGTGGTGACGGTCAACGGGTCGGCCCCCGACTGCCGTCCGCGCCATGCCAAACTGCTGATGAAATACAAACACGCCAAGACCGTCACCGAGGCCCGGGAGTTGCAGGAAGACCCGTACCTGAGCCTGCGCGAATCGCGCGGGCTGACGATCACCGAATGGGGCGTGGCCGACGTCGACGCCGATGCCGAACAACTCGGGCTGAGCGGTTCGCCGACCAAGGTGAAGAAGATCGAAAACGTCGTTTTCCAAGCTAAGGAAGCCAAACTGCTCACCGCCGCCGACGGCGACATCGACAGCCTGATGAAGGAACTCATCGAAAGCCATACTCTGGGTTAGTCCGCAGGAATGTTAACCATCGAAAAAACAGAAAATCCCATGAACAACATATTTGTATACTGCGAAATCGAGGGCGGCAAAGTGGCGGACGTAAGCCTCGAACTGCTGACCAAAGGCCGCGAACTGGCCGACGCCCTTGGCTGCAAACTTGAGGCGTTGGCCATAGGCCACAACCTCAAGGGGGTGGAAACAACCCTGAACGAATATGGCGCCGACGTCGTTTATGCGGCCGACGACGCCTCGTTGGCCCCTTACCGCACGCTACCGCACACGTCGATCGTGTGCGGTGTGTTCGAAGAAGAAAAACCGCAAATCGCGTTGTTCGGCGCCACGTCGCTCGGCCGCGACCTCGGTCCGCGCGTGTCGTCGGCGCTGCACAGCGGGTTGACCGCCGACTGTACGAGCCTCGTCATCGGCGATCATGCCGACACGAAAGGCAACGAATATAAAAACCTGCTCTACCAGATCCGCCCGGCTTTCGGGGGGAACATCATCGCCACGATCATCAACCCCGACTGCCGCCCGCAGATGGCGACCGTACGCGAAGGGGTGATGCGCAAAGAGGCGGCAGCCAGGAAACCGGCCCTGTCGGTGAAACAGATCGACTTCAAAAAGTATCTGAAAGACATCGACATGGCCGTTCGCATCATCGATCGCCACATCGAGGAACGCAAGATCGACATCAAGGGCGCCGGCGTGATCGTTTCGGGCGGTTACGGCGTCGGTTCGAAAGAGAATTTTTCATTGTTGAACGATCTCGCCGCTGTCCTGGGCGGTGAAGTGGGTGCTTCGCGCGCAGCGGTCGACGCCGGATTTGCCGAGCACGCGCGCCAGGTAGGTCAGACCGGGGTCACCGTTCGCCCGAAACTCTATATCGCCTGCGGTATCTCGGGCCAGATCCAACACACCGCCGGGATGGACCAGTCGGCCATGATCATCTCAATCAACACCGACCCCGAAGCGCCGATCAACAAGATCGCCGACTTTACCATCACGGGCGACCTGAACGCGGTGATCCCCAAGATGATCGAATACTATAAACGGAACAGCAAGTAATACGCCCGTCTGCCCGGAATGAAAAAGAGAATCCGTTTGATCGCTCTTATCGCTTTGGCCGCCATAGCGGCTGTGGCTGCATTCCTCCCATATCCATTGCTTTATAAGGGAGGCGACAACATAACGATCGTGGAAAGCCTCCGGGTTGCTTCCCTGGAAGAGATCGTAAGCCAAGACAGATTCAAAGACAAGACCCTGTTTATAGAGCTGTGGGGAACCTATTGCGCACCCTGTATCGCCGAATTCGGTTATGCCGGGGAGTTGAAAGAACGATTCGGGAGTAGACCGGTCGAGTTCCTGTATCTGTGTGCGATCGACCGGATTCAAGGGGAAAACCGCACCGGAAGATCGACAGCATTCTGATTTCGTGGTAAATGGAAAATAAAAAACACAAACGATATGGCAAACTTTTTTAACGACAACACGGATTTTCAGTATCATCTGAACCATCCGATGATGAAGAAGATCGTCGAATTGCGCGAACGCGCCTTCCGCGACGCAGCCACCTGCGACTATGCCCCTGTGAATCATCAGGACGCGATCGACAGCTATAACCAGGTGCTCTCGGTATTGGGAGAAATCTGCGGCGACGTGATAGCTCCCAACGCCGAGTCGGTCGACCACGAAGGCCCGACTGTGGTCAACGACCACGTGGTCTACGCCCGAGGCACGCAGGAAAACCACGACGCACTGAAACAGGCCGGCCTGTACGGTATCTCGCTCCCGCGCCGGTATGGCGGATTGAACTTCCCGTTGGTGTGTTTCGTGATGTCGAACGAGATGGTGGCCCGCGGCGACGTCGGCTTCGAAAATATCTGGGGCCTGCAGGACTGCGCCGAAACGCTCAACGAATTTGCCTCGGATGAGATCAAGCAGGAATTCCTGCCCCGGGTGTGTAACGAAGGTGCCACCTGCGCGATGGACCTCACCGAGCCCGATGCCGGCAGCGACCTCCAGGCCGTGATGCTCAAAGCCCATTGGGACGACGCGAAACAAACCTGGCTGTTGAACGGCGTGAAACGGTTCATCACCAACGGCGACGGCGACATCTCGCTCGTGTTGGCCCGTTCCGAGGAAGGCACTAGCGACGCCCGCGGGTTGTCGATGTTCGTTTATGACCGCAGGCACATGGCTGTCAAGGTGCGCCGCATCGAGAACAAGATGGGGATCAAGGGTTCGCCCACTTGCGAACTCGTCTTCACCAACGCTCCGGCCCAACTGGTCGGCGACCGTAAAATGGGGCTCATCAAATATGTCATGGCCCTGATGAACGCCGCCCGCCTCGGCATCGGCGCACAGTCCACGGGACTTTCAGAAGCGGCTTACCGCGAGGGTCTGAAATATGCCCGGGAACGCTTCCAGTTCGGCAA
Source organism: Rikenellaceae bacterium (assembly GCA_031286025.1). Lineage (GTDB taxonomy): Bacteria > Bacteroidota > Bacteroidia > Bacteroidales > Rikenellaceae > JAITVB01. The sequence goes on along the minus strand of JAITVB010000224.1, from coordinate 1,412 downwards.
GGCGATCATCGAATTTCCTGCCGTTTACGAACTATTGGCCAACATGAAGTCGCGTCTTCACGCCAGCCGCGCCATGCTCTACGAAACGACCCGTTTCGTGGAAATCTATAAGACCTACGAAACGATCGCCAAAGAGCGCAAGCTCGAACCGGAAGAACGCAACGAAATGAAGTTCTACGCCCGCCTGGCCGACGCCTTCACCCCGATGCTCAAACTCTTTTCGAGCGAATATTGCAACTCGGTCGCCTACGACTCACTCCAGATCCATGGCGGTTCGGGCTACATGAAAGATTACGCCGTCGAACGCCTCTATCGCGACGCCCGCATCACCAACATCTACGAAGGCACTTCTCAGTTGCAGGTCGTTGCCGCCATCCGCCACGTCACCACGGGCACTTACCTCACCCAGATAATGGCCTACGAAGGCATGGAATATTGCGGCGAAGTCGAACACCTTCACCGGGAACTCATCGAAATGCGCAAGGAATACGAAACCGTCGTCGCCGCCGTCGTCGAAAAGGCAGACAACGACTACATCGATTTCCACGCCCGCCGCATGGTCGAAATGGCCGGTCACATCGTCCTCGGATACCTGCTCGTCACCCAGGCCTGCGAAGAAGACGAATACCGCCGTTCCGCTGAAGTCTACATCAAGGACGGAAGAGCCGAAAACCGCAAACGGGCCGAATACATCCATAGCTCCGACCCCAAAGACCTCGAACTCCTTAAAATGTCCGTCAGCGCCACGACCGTCTGACGGGCAGGCATTGAGCCAACTTCGGCTGCCGGTTTTTTATAGAAACCGGCAGCCGAAGTTGGTTTGACACCTATTCATTTGACGATGATGGCGGTGATGACGTTTTGGCCGAGGGCGTTGTTCAGTCGGGAGGCGATGGAGGTGCGTTGCATGAAGATTTCATGCCGGAGAACGGAAGAGGAGAGATAGACGGTCATCCGTCCGTTGCGGACGTGAGCGCGGGTGGTGACGGCGGCGGCGCGCGGGCCGACGACGGTGGGCCAGAGGTCTATGGCGCGGGCTTCGGCGAGCATGCGTCCATGGTGGGTGTCGCTGCCGAAAAATTCATCGAGGAGCTGGCCGATGGAGACGGGTGCGGTGCGGCGCATGGTTACTCTGTTTTGGTGATCATTCCATTACTGACCTGGAACACGAAAAATTCGCCGGAAATATCCTTGAGGACAAGGTCGAGGCGCACTTTATTGCTGTCGGTAACAAAAATTTGTCCGAAACGGCCTTCGGATACGAGGCGGATAAGGCGTTCGACGCGGGCCCGGTCGAGTTTGTCGAAAACGTCGTCGAGGAGCAGGATCGGTTTGTAGCCGCATTTTCGGGCTATGACTTCGAAGTGGGCCAGTTTGAGGGCAACGAGGAACGATTTCTGCTGCCCCTGGGA
>JAITVB010000184.1 GCA_031286025.1 Rikenellaceae bacterium | reverse complement strand
GTCACAGGCATCCCCGATTTGAGTGTCCCGCGGGTAAGTTTGCCCACCGCGATCCGGCCCACATAGGGCGAATATTCGAGCGAGGTGATCAGCAACTGAGGTGTCCCTTCTTTCACTTCGGGCGCGGGGATATTGTCAATGATCGCATCGAGGAGCGGGGTGATATTTTCCGTTTTCTTGTTCGACACGTGCGACATCCAACCCTGTTTGGCGCTGCCGTAAACAGTCACGAAATCGAGTTGTTCTTCGGTGGCGTCGAGTGTGAACATCAAATCGAACACCTCTTCGTGCACCTCTTCGGGGCGGCAGTTGGGCTTGTCGACCTTGTTGATCACCACGATCGGCTTTTTGCCCAGGGCCAACGCTTTTTGCAACACAAAACGGGTCTGGGGCATCGTTCCTTCAAAGGCGTCGACGAGCAGCAGCACGCCGTCGCACATGTTGAGCACGCGTTCCACCTCGCCTCCGAAGTCGCTGTGGCCCGGGGTGTCGATGATGTTGATCTTGAAATCTTTGTAGATAACGGAAACGTTTTTCGAGAGGATCGTGATCCCGCGTTCGCGTTCGAGGTCGTTGTTGTCGAGGATCAGTTCGCCGAGCTTGTCGGCGTTACGGGTGAGGTTGCCCTGTTGGATCATCCGGTCGACGAGCGTCGTTTTGCCGTGGTCAACGTGTGCGATAATGGCGATGTTGCGGATTTTTTGCATCGTTTTTCTCAATTCAGGGTGCAAAGGTACGTTAAATTTGGGAAAAGGTTACCTTTGTCCTGTAAAAACAGGATGATGAAGGAGACGATTGCGGTTCGGAAGGGCGACGGGAGCACCTCGCAGGTGGTGGTGGGCGACGTGCTCGGCACGCTGCCGGACTATCTTCCGGCGGGAAAACGGGTCATCGTGATTACCGATGCGAATGTCTATGACCTCTACGCCCCGGTGATCGACCGCTATGAAAAGATCGTGATCGGCCAAGGCGAGGGGAACAAGACCCACGCGACGCTGCTTGAGATTTACGAACGCCTGTTGGAGATGGAGGCCGACCGAGGTTGTTTTATCCTGGGCTTTGGCGGAGGTATCGTAACCGACATCGCCGGATTCGTCGCTACGACCTATATGCGGGGTGTGCGGTTCGGCTTCGTGGCGACCACGCTGTTGGCCCAGGTCGACGCTAGCATCGGAGGCAAGAACGGAGTCAACGTCGGGGGCTATAAGAATATGGTCGGGACGTTCAGCCAACCCGGGTTTGTGCTGTGCGACCCCAACGTGTTGCGCACCCTACCCAAACGTGAATTTCGCGCCGGGTTGGCCGAGATCGTCAAGGCGGGGCTCATCGCCGATCCGGCATTATTCGCCCTGTTCGAAAACCACTTTTTCGAAGATTTTTCGGAAGACGGACCGCTGCTGCTCGAAGCCATCGCCCGTGCCATTCGGGTCAAAAAGCAGATCGTCGAAGCCGACGAGCGCGAGGCGGGCGAACGCCGCAAACTCAACCTGGGCCACACCTTTGCCCACGCCATCGAAAAAAGCAGCCGGCGCTTCCTGCACGGCGAGGCGGTGGCGATCGGCACGGTGACTGCAGCCCGTGTTTCCTGCAAATTGGGCCTGTTGGATGCCGCCTTGGCCGAACGCATCCGCACAGTGATCGAGCGGATGGGTTTCCCTGTAGATGCCGGAGTGTCCGATTACCGATTGGCCGAAGCGTTGCGCCTGGACAAAAAGAAAGAAGGCGATGAGGTGGCGTTGGTGCTGCTCCGCGGTGTAGGCGACTGCGTGATCCGGCCCGTGCCTTTCGACCAGATGGAAACCTTGATAGCCGAAGAAGAATAAGCAACCCTTGCGATGCAAAACACCACCGGGAATCATTCAATCGTACCCGTTTCGGGAGTTTTTGCGAGCTTCCGCCTGTGGCCTTTTTTCCGCAGAAAAAGAAAGTCGGCTCCGGCACAAAACGAAAACGAACAAAACGAAGGAACTGTGAAATATCTGATCGTCGGACTGGGAAACATCGGGGCCGAATATGCCCATACCCGCCACAACGCCGGATTCGAAGTGGTCGACGCCTTTGCCGCCTCGGCCGGTGCGACCTTTGCCACACAACGCTACGGGGCTGTCGCCGAGGCAAAATACAAAGGCAGGATGTTTGTCCTGCTGAAACCGTCCACCTACATGAACCTCAGCGGCAAAGCCGTCGGCTACTGGATGAAACAGGAACATGTCCCGATCGAAAACGTACTCGTTGTGGTCGATGACATCGCCCTGCCCTTAGGCGCGATCCGGATGCGGGTGAAAGGAAACGACGGCGGCCACAACGGCCTGAAACACATCGATGCCACGTTGGGCACCAACGCTTATGCCCGTCTGCGTTTTGGCATTGGCGGTGATTTCCCGCAAGGGTTCCAGGTCGATTACGTCTTGGGCCGTTGGACTTCGGATGAGGAAAAAGCGCTTCCCGAACGTTTTGACCAGGCGGTCGAGGCCATAAAGGCCTTTGGCACGATCGGCGTCGAACGGGCCATGAATTTTTTTAATAAGAAATAAGTACATCCCCGCACAGGGGACTTCAGACTATTTCGACAACAATTCAAGCACGTGGTCGGCGTGGATTTTGTCGAGGATCGCCTTAACCACCTGATCGGGTTCGCCGTCTTCGCGGTAGTCGGCCGTGCAGACATAATCGACCCGGTTGTCGCCCACCAGGTTTTCCATCCCTTCGCGGGCAGCCTCCGAAGCTTCGGGGTTGTAAACGGCGATCGAATGGCCGCCTTTTTCCTTGACCAGTTTCATACAAGGGATATCGGTCGTCCCGTCGCCGAAATAGATGATGCGACGAAAAGGCACCGGTCGTTGGTCTTCGGGAGTGAATTTATTGATCCGTTGGCTGTCGTAAACGCTGTCGATCCCCTTGTTGATCTTGAAGATAAACTGCGTCTTGTTGGTGTAGTTGACCGAGACGGCGGGCCACACCGCCACTCCGTTTTCGTCGTAGAGGAACGAGCAGGCATAGATTTTCCGGAACTCGCGGGCAATGGGCGTCCCCTCGATCATCTCTTTGATCCCCGACGAGTTGATGTAGTGTTCAACCCTGATCCCTCGCTTGCGGGCATAGGCATTGATGCGCCCGAACCATCCTTCGAGTCCGGCATAGAGCCGGATGCGGCGTCCGCTTTCGACAAACGATTCTCGTCGGATAGGGTGCGAACTACTGCGGGCGGCGTGGATCATCCGCCACATATAAACAAGAATCGGGTCGGCGTCCTGTGCGCAGGCCATTCCGTTGCTCTGTTCCCAGAATTCGCGGTTGTCCTTGCCGACCGAGGGGATAAAGTCATACTCCTGCATGTTCCCCGGCGCCAGGGTGCCGTCAAAATCGTAGACCAACGCTACGGTGATCGGTGTAGATTCGTGATTTTGCATTGTGTCGGGTCTGAAAACCGGAGGAAAAGCGAAATCTCGCCTCCCCTTTGGCTGTTATTTATACCAAAGGCGGAAACGCACCAACACATTCGATTCGATCCGGATCTTTTCGAAATCGATGTCCGGAATGTCGCCGGCCGCATCATTCCCCGCGCCGCGCATCATGATCTTGGCGTTCGCGGCATAGGTCACGGGCTGATAGTACCGCTCCACGTCCTGAATGTACATGGCCTGGCGAATCGATTGTCCCAACGCCTCTGCCAACATCGTGGCGCGGGCCCGGGCATCCTGAACGGCGCGCACTTTCGATTCGGCGCGCAGTTTTTCCATCTGGCTGTGGTCGACGCGATCGATCGAGGCGTTCGAAACCCCGATTCCTTCCAAGGCGTAGAACACACGGGCGGCCATCTTGGCGTCGCCTGCCTCCAACCGGTAGCTCTTCCCCACCTGAACATCACGTCCCCCCAGAACATATTTCTTAAAGTTACTGGCCAGGTCGCTCACTTTCAACTTATTGTTCAGGTCGAGGCCCAATTTGCCCAAGGCGTCCATCATCCGCTTTTCCATATCCGAGACGGAAGTTTTGCCTTTCGTATCGGCTTCGCTGATCGTGAATCCGATGAAAATCTGATCGGGGGTCACTTCGGTCTTGTCGTTGCCGTTGATCTCGATGTAGTTCTGGTCGATGAAATTCTTCGCCCCCTCCTGGGCCCGGCCAACGAGGGCAGCCAGACAGAAGGCCGTCATCCACAATAACTTTTTCATACCGTTGAGTTTTTAGTACGGTTCTTGCCCGTATATAACGGGGGACGGAAAAAAAGGTTACAACGTTTATGCCTCATTCCTCCCTTTCAGCAGGTCGCGGATCTCAGTCAGTAACCGTACGTCGGCAGGAGGTTCGGGGGCGGGTTCAGCCGCTTTCTTCTTCTGGATGTTACTCAACAGTTTCACCAACAGGAAGATGGTGAACGCGATGATCACGAAATCGATCAACGTCAGAAGGAATTCGCCATAGTTGATCGTCACGGCGGGCTGTACGACACCGGCGGCATCGACCGCGGCGTGTTTAAGCGTGATTTTCAGATCCGAAAAGTTGACCCCGCCGATCAACAGCCCCAAGGGCGGCATCAGCACGGCACCCACGAGCGAAGAGATGATTTTTCCGAACGCACCGCCGACGATGATCCCCACCGCCATGTCGATCATGTTGCCCCGCATAGCGAAGGCCTTGAATTCGTCAAAGAATTTGACGCCCTGTTTCATTACGTTCATCGTTCCCTTTGTTTTAATAATCGATTGCAATAATACGAAATTTCGGCGAGAAACCGAACAAAAAGCATGCTGTTCTTTAAAAAGCGGATCAGACTTCGCCACCCGGGGACAGAGAGTGCGGCAAAATATGCCGTGCCGTATGCGCAACCCGACTAATACTCGGAGAGGATGAGCTGCACCTGCCCGGGAGTTGTTCTGCCGTAGATTTTATCGCCTGCCATAAAGGCCCGGTCATCTCCTTTCAGGATGGTTCGGTCGCACATGGTCAGGACGATTTGCCTGCGTCTTCGCGGCAGATCGCCTGTTGACGGTCGTCGGACAATACATAAACCCTTGTTCGGCCGGGAAGGAGGGGACCCGTTTGCCATGCGTAGCGATTCAATCGGGGAAACAAGGTTCCGGGTTGTTGAAAATGTTCGACTCGGGCCTTTAAATGTACAATTTATTATCTCAATCCCCAACAAAATGGCAGAAGAATTTTCGATACTGTTTTTCAAATAACCGCAAGAACCATTCCGGCGGAAAATTTTGAATGACGCTCCGTGGTTTCGAAAAATTGCGCTTTTTGTATCGCTTTTTTGCGAATCCGGAAAGAACGTACGGTAGTCCCGAAACTTTTATTTATATTTGTCTGAAAGGAACGGATTCGTCCGAGTGTCCCCCGGCACTTCTGTTTCATAACCCCAAACGTGTGTGCTGTATGAATCTCAAAAAACGTTCGATCGTCCTGTTGATCGCCTGCCTGGCGGGCGCCTTTTCGCTCTCGGCCCAATCCGTCGTGGAACAGTGGGGCCGCTTTGAGGCCACCCTCAAGGGAACCCGCACGGGCAACCCCTTTCTTGACACCCGACTGAAGGCCACTTTTACCAACGGTGATACCCGGGTAACGGTCACCGGTTTCTATGATGGCCGCAGCGAATACAAAATCCGTTTCATGCCCGAAAAGACAGGGACATGGACCTACACCACCCGCAGCAATATGAAAGCCCTCGACGCACAGACCGGCACGTTCACCTGCGTGGCCGCCAAGAGCGACAACCACGGCCCGGTGCGGGTACACAACACCTACGACTTCGCCTATGCCGACGGCAAACCATACTACCCGTTCGGCACGACGATGTATGCCTTCGTCCACCCCGACTCGCTGCGCGAAGAGCAGACCCTGAAAACACTCGCTTCGGCACCGTTCAACAAAATCCGCATCTGCCTCTTTCCCAAAACCTATGATTACAACAACGACGAGCCGCGCTACTATCCCTTCCAGAAGATCGAAGGAGTGCCCCTCGAAAGCGATTCGGTGGCCGTGTGGGATTTTTCGCGCTTCGACACCGGCTTTTTCCGCCACCTTGAACGTAGGATCGACGACCTCGACCGCCTCGGCATCGAGTGCGACCTAATCCTTTTCCACCCCTATGACGCCGGCTATTTCGGCTTCGACCGGATGTCGCGCGAGGCTGACCTGCACTATGTAAAATACGTGGTGGCACGCCTCGCCTCATTCAAAAACGTGTGGTGGTCGCTCGCCAACGAATACGACTTCCTGCGCGGTAAAACCATGGAAGACTGGATCGCTGTCCTCGAAACCGTTGCCGAAAACGACCCCTCGAACCACCTGCTCTCATGCCATAACGGCAAAATCTATTTCGAAAACCACCACCCGCTGATCACCCACCTCAGCATCCAGAACGAATGGGTGGGTCGTGACTTCGGCCGCGTGAGCCTCATCAAGGATTCCTACCGCAAACCGTTGGTGCTCGATGAAATTTGCTACGAAGGCAACTTCCCCGCTCGTTGGGGCAGCCTCACCGGCGAAGAACTCACCTCTCGCTTCTGGCAATGCTGCTTGGTCGGAGCTTACGCCACCCACGGCGAAACCTTCACCAACGACGATCACATCGCCTGGACCGAAAAAGGAGCCATCCTCCGCGGCACCAGTCCGGCACGCATCGCTTTCCTCCGCCGGCTCATCGAACGTACCGGCCCTTTCCGCGTCATCGACAACTGGAACTATATGGACACCGCCGTTTCCGAATCCGGACAATACCTGGTCTACCTCGGTAACGCAGCTCCCGAAGAATGGGAATTCAGCGTCCCCAACCGTAGCCGTATTCCCGACGGAACCCGCGTTAAAGTCGAAGTCATCGACACTTGGAACATGACCGTCACCCCCGCCGAAGGCCCATTCATCACCAAGGCCAAGCAATACGTCATCGGCACTGAAAACAACAAAAAAGTAAAACTCCCCGGACGTCCCTATATGGCCCTCCTCCTAACCGTCGAAAAATAATCCCTTGCCGTCGCTTCGTGCCAAATCGGCATTAATTCCGGGTGTTCCCGTTGGGGGTTTCATCGCCTTGGACCATGAGGAAGCGTTCGCAGTCCAAGGCTGCCCGGCAGCCTGAGGCGGCGGCGGTAATGGCTTGTCGGTAAACGGGGTCTTGGACGTCGCCTGCGGCGAAAACGCCGGGGACATTGGTTCGGGAGGTTCCGGGCGCGGTTCTGATGTATCCGTCGGGGTCGAGGTCAATTTGTCCGCGGAAGATGGCGGTGTTGGGGTAGTGCCCGATGGCCATGAAGAGGCCGTCGACGGTGATCCCTTTTTCGCCGCCGTCGCAGTGTTCGAGCGTGGCACCGGTGACGCCGCTTTCGTCGCCGAGGACTTCTTTGACGTTATATTGGAAAAGGATTTCTATGTTGGGGGTTTTCATCACGCGGTTTTGCATGGCCTTCGAGGCGCGCAGGCGGTCTTTGCGGACGATGAGGCAGACATGTGAGCAGAGGGTCGACAGATAGACGGCTTCTTCGCAGGCGGTATCGCCCCCGCCGACGACGGCCGTGCGTTTCCCCCGATAAAAGAATCCGTCGCAAGTGGCACAGGCCGACACGCCCATGCCGCGGAAACGCTGCACCGATTCGAGAGGCAGGTAGCGGGCGGTGGCGCCGGTCGAGACGATAAGGGTTTCGGCTTCGATCTTTTTGCTGCCGTCGACGGTGACCGGGAAAGGGCGCCGCGACAGGTCGGCTTCGGTGACAATACCGCCCCGGATGTCGGCGCCGAATTTCCGGGCCTGTTGTTCAAATTCGGCCATCATGGCCGGGCCGCTGATGCCGCTGGGATAGCCGGGGAAATTTTCGATGTCGGTGGTGATGGTCAGTTGTCCGCCGGGTTCCATCCCCTGGTAAAGCACCGGGGCGAGATTGGCTCGCGAGGCGTAGATGGCCGCCGTGTAACCGGCCGGGCCGCTGCCGATAATCAGGCATTTTATCTTTTCGGTTTCCATGTCGTTCCTTTTTTAAAGACCAAGAGTTTTATTCCTGCAAATATAGGTCATATTTGCAATTCCGCCGCTAAAATCCTATTTTTACGCCACGTTAATTCAAATACAGGCGGATGAAGCTTCGGATAGGCGCATTATTTATATTGGGATTGGTTCTGACCGGATGTTTGTCGTCGTCTCGGATGACCGCAAGCCGTAACGACGGCCGGACAACGGCGGTTCAATCGGAAAATTCCGGAACTTCGGGCGACATTCCTTTTGCAACCGACCGGCCGCGGACAGAACCGGTTGCAGCGCAGCCCATGCCAACTCCCGACCCGAACCGTTCCGCTTCTCCCGATCCGGATCGTTCGATGGCCGAACTTCCGAAGGCCGAACCGATAGCCGAGCCTGCTCCGATAGTCCTGTCGCCGCGGACGGAAATCGTTTTTCCAGAGAGTGAAACGCAGCATGTGCGCCTGACGAATTACAACCCTTTCGAGGGACAAAGCCGGATCGAACTGCCGACCGATATCCTTGCCCGGGAGTTTTGCTATCCTTATCCGGGCAAGAAGATTTCGCCCTATGGCATGCGCGGCCGCTCGATGCACACCGGGGTCGATATCAAGGCCGCACCTTCGGACATAATCCGGGCCGCTTTCCCGGGCGTGGTGCGAATGGCGAAACTTTATTCGGGATACGGTAATGTGATCGTGATCCGCCACTACAGCGGCCTGGAAAGCGTCTACGCCCACAACACGAAAAATCTGGTCGGCCCCAACGACGTGGTCGAAGCCGGGACGCCGATCGCCCTGGCCGGACGCACGGGCCGCGCCACGACCGAACACCTCCACTTCGAACTGCGCATCATGGGCGAGCCGTTCGATCCCGAGTTATTGCTCGACACCGAGCACCGCTGCCTCAGACAAGGTACTCTTGTGTTGGCGATGGCCAACGGGAAAGCCACAACTTCATTCACCTCCGGAGGAACATCTCCGGACTGGTTGGCGCAACAAGCCGGACAGATGCAACCCGCGTCCGCAGTTTCGGAAACCACCCGGACGGCGGCCGCTTCGGTGCACATCGTGAAAAAAGGAGATACCTTATACCAGATCGCCCGCCGGAATGGCACGACGGTGGCTGCCCTCTGCCGCCTGAACGGCATCACCGAGCGGAGCATCCTCCACCCCGGCGTCCGGATTAACGTGCGCTGATCCGGACAAGCCGGTCGCACACCTCTTAAAAACCGCCTATGCAAATTGTTGAATTCCTGATCGCTTCGTCGCTGTTGACCCTGGTCCCGGGGCCCGATATCCTGTATGTGACGACCCAGAGCCTGCTCCGCGGATGGCGGTCGGGAGTTTCGGTGGCGCTCGGCCTGTGTTCGGGGCTATTTGTCCACACGGCGTTGGCGACGTTGGGCATTTCGCTGATCATCAGTTCGTCGTCCATTCTGTTCAATCTGGTGAAATATGCGGGGGTGGCTTACCTGCTTTACTTGGCTGTCAAATCGCTGCTCGAAGCCCGGTCCGCAAAAAGCACCGCCACGCAGGAAACTCCAGTCAAACGTGTTGACGACACTCCGGCCCATGCCCCTGCGGAGATCCCGAAAACCTCTTTCGGAAAACTTTATCGCACGGGTGTGATGATGAACCTGTTGAATCCCAAGATCATTCTCTTTTTCCTCGCTTTCCTGCCCCAGTTCGTCACCTGGGAAAGCAGCGGACACAAAGGCGAGATTTTCGCGCTCGGCGCCCTATTCGCCGGGCAGGCCATCGTAATCTTCACAGCGGTTTCAGTATTGGCGGGGGCAGCCGGCGAACGGATTTCGGCCCTCAGCCGCCTGTCGCCCCGCACAACGGCCCTGGTCAACGCCGCGGTCTATGCCCTGATCGCCGGAGCGCTGATCTTTACTGCGAATCGCGCGTAACAGATCGGATCCATTCGGCGATGTCAGCCAGGACATTCGGCGCGAAGGTTTCCTCGATCCGGCCATATTCGGTCGACAATCCGGTGGTCGAATGTTGGAACAGGTGGTTCAACCCATTATACGCATGTACGGTGAAGCGCTCGTTACCGCCCGCCGAGAGATTCTTTTCGATCGCCGCCAGGTTGACCGCGGCATTGACCTGCAAATCCTTATCCCCGTTCAGCGCCAACACCGGACATCCGATCTGCCGGATATACGGTCCGGGGTCGAGCGAAAGCGAATATTTCAGCCACGGCGAAACCGGCGTTTTCAGGATAGCCCCCAGGTTCTGCGCTAATTGTTCGGGGATCTGTTGCGCCTCCGCTCCGGAAAGAACGCCGGTCAGGAGTTGGTCCGCGTTTTGTTCGATCTGTTCCGGAGATTTGGTTTCGATAATCTCAAAAACTTTTTGCAGGGCGTTGCAATAAGCGTCGGCTGCATCGGCCGGCAGACCGCCGGCCGTCAGGATATCCTGGTTTTGCCGCACCAACAACGCATCGCCCCGGACCGCCATCCCCGCCAGAGAGATGACAAAAGCCAGTCGGGAATTTTTCGCGGCCGCCATAAAGGCCACCTTCCCCCCTTCGCTATGGCCCAGGATACCGATGTTGGCGGGGGCGATGTCGTCGCACGAAAGTAGAAAATCGAAAGCGCTCAACGCATCGTCCGAAAAATCGGCAGTGGTGGCCGCGGCGAAGCCGCCGGTCGATTTCGCGACACCCCGGTCGTCGCAGCGCAACACGGCGATCCCGCGCGGGTGAGGTAATCGGCAATCACCAGGAACGGCTTGTGGTCGAAAAACTCCTGGTTACGGTCTTGTGGGCCGCTTCCTGAAACCAGTATCACCGCCGGATATTTTTCTGCATTTTGCCGGGGCAGGGTTAACGTGCCGGCCAACACCACGCCCGGCGATTTGCCGGCAAAGGTCACCTCTTGCTCGTTATACGGGAATGGCGGCTTGGGATCCTGCGGCCGGTTGACGGGAAGCGAACACTTTGGTCAGCGACAGTGGAAACGACGTCCCGGACTGGGTAAATGTGCCCACGATAAGCGTGTCGTTTTGCAACGCACCTTTACAGACCACCCGCAAGGATTGGATTTCGAAGGTCAGGTCGGGGACAACGAACGTGACCGACGATAACGGGATTCCCTTCACCCCCTGATCGGGGCTGTCCATGGTTCCGGTGTATGCGGCATCCTGTTGGGTGATGTTGACCACAAGCCGCAACTTTTGCGGGCCGGCTTCGAGTTGTCCGTTCCACGTCCCTGTGATGTTTTGCCCGGACAGGGACAACACGCAGAGCAGTCCGACAATCAGGAAAGATAGTTTTTTCATGTTAAGACATTTATGGCCAATGCCCGATTTATTTAAAATCGGCCGCCGGGTCGTAGGTCATCGGCCGACCGGTTTCGGTCACTCCCCGGATAATCTCCCGGGCGTAATCATAGAGGATCGACATGCCGTAAAAATTGATCTTCCGTGCGGTGTCGCCCGGTTGGTGGTAATCGGCGTGGATACCGGTCGTAAAACACAGAACGGGTATCCGCCCGATATCGTAAAACGAGCGGTGATCCGATCCACCGTCATCACCCATTATGTAGTTCATTTTCACTTCGTCCCGCAACGGAAAGGGGATCGAACGGATAAACGCCTCGCTTTCAAACGCGCTTCCCACTCCCCACAGTGTCAGACCGCGGCCGGGCGTCAGGCGGCCTACCATATCGGCGTTGACCATATAAACCAACCGCTTTTCGGGGGGCCACACCGGATGGCGGCAAAGGTATTCCGACCCCAACAGCCCTTCCTCCTCGGCCCCGAAAAAGACGATCATCACCGAGCGTTTCAGCTGTTTCCGGTGTTTTTCCAAATCGCGGGCCAGTTCCAGGACGAAAGCCACCCCCGAGGCGTTGTCGTCGGCTCCGTAAAACGTTTTTCGGGAGATGATGTTTCCGTCCTCGTCCATCTCCTCCTCATAGCCCACATGGTCGTAATGGGCGCCGACCACCACTACCTCGTCTTTCAGCCGGGGATCGTTGCCCTCGATCCATCCGATGATGTTGAACGAAGCTACCTGTTCGCCTTCCTGTCCCTCGGCTGAAAAATATTGCAGGCCGCCATCACCCAACAGGGAAATGCCACGTCGGCTCCGCAGTTGGCCGAGCAGGTATCCGGCCGCCAACGTATCGCCCCGGGTCTGCGCTCCGCGTCCTTCGAAACGGTCCGAGGCGAGGGTTTCGACGTGCCGGCGCAGGCGTTTTTCCAACGCTTTCCCAACGGCGGCTTCTCCCGGAAGCAGCCAGACGAGACACAGCGCAAGGACAAAAATCCGGCTTATCGACACCTCGCTCATCCGGGCATCTGATTAAAGGCCGCGGCGATGTGTTCGGCCGCTTCGTCGATCCCTTTCTGAAGCTTGCCACCGATCATCATCTTCATCATCATGTTGAGTTTCGCCCCCAAGGTGAGTTTCATCCGGGTGTCGTCCGAAGCCAGGCCCTTGAGTTGCACCCAGAAGCTGAAATCGAACGGAGATCCATCAGCCGAAGCGATTTTTACCAGTTTGTACGGCTTTTTTTCGATCATCCGCAACCGCACCGCAAACCCTTTGACCGTGAACGAACAGGTATCGCCGTCGACTGTCCACCCTTCGACCCGATCTTTCAGAATGGGGGTAAAATTATTGAAATCAGACATCAGACCGAAGATCGTCTCTTCGGATTTACGGATCTGTACTTGCTTGCTCTCGTATTTTTCCATCTTTCCGTCGCGGGGGATATCGTTAAACGCCCCACGTACCGGGCGACTGGCGCCACGCCCGGAGCGTTTTTATATCGTCTTCTTCGACATAACCTCGTTCGATGGCGCATTCGATCAGCGTCTTGTAGTCGCTCAACGTGTCGAGGGTTACGTCTGCGCTCCGAAAATTGTCATCGGCCATCGGGAAGCCATACGTGAAAACAGCCACCATGCCCATCACCTCGCATCCCGCGGCGCGTAACGCTTCGACCGCGCTCAGGCTGCTGCCGCCTGTCGATACGAGATCTTCGACCACCACGACCCGATCGCCCGGCCGGAATTCGCCTTCGACCTGGTTGGCCAGACCATGGGCCTTGGGCGAGGAACGAACGTAGATAAACGGCTTGTCCATCGCTTCGGCCACCAACACCCCGTGGGCGATGGCCCCCGTAGCCACCCCGGCAATGACCTGCGCGTCGGGATATTTTTCGGCGATCAGCTTCGCAAAACTTTCATAGACCTGTTTCCGCACTTCGGGATACGAAAGGACTTTCCGGTTGTCGCAATAGATCGGCGAACGCCAACCCGAGGCCCAGGTAAAGGGATTTGCCGGACTTAATTTTATTGCTTTAATTTGCAGCAGGCTTTTTGCAATAAGCTTTTCGACAGGTTCCATCTCGATTTTTTTGCCGTTATGTACAGGGTTTACCTTGCGGATAACATATTGCTTTTCGACCGGTCGATTCCCGTGGGGGCCGACTGGAAAACCATTTCCACCGGGGCGGAAACCGATTCCGCAAAGTTGTTACAAAATCTTCGAAATACCAAAAAACTGGCCTTAATATCGGCCGATCCCGCCGGGGCGTTCGAGTGTTTTCGGCATGCCTTTCCATGTATCGACGCCGGGGGCGGGTTGGTGACCGAACCGGAGGGACGCGTACTGATGATCTTTCGGAATGGCCGTTGGGATCTTCCCAAGGGGAAGCGCGAGGAGGGAGAAAACTTTTCGGCATGTGCCGTACGGGAGGTGGGCGAAGAGTGTGGGATCCCACTGCCCGTAATCGAGGGTGGGCTGACCGACACCTTCCATTTTTACCTGTTGGAAGACACTTGGGTATTGAAGCGCACCGTGTGGTTCCGGATGTCGAGCCGCGTGGCCGCACCGCCCGTGCCCCAAACCGAAGAAGGCATCGGCCGCGCCGAATGGGTACCCCCACATCTGCTCGGCATCTATCTGCAAGGCACTTACCCGGCCGTTATCGATGTTTTCGAAGCGGCGGGCTATGCTGTCGGGCAAGGATAGCCGGGTGCTCCGTTATGATTTTAACACCCTGCCGTGGAGTGGGGTTCGGCCGAAAGCCCTACCTTTGCCGCCGTAACCAATCGTGAAAAATATGTCATACAATCTGTTGAAGGGCAAGAAAGGGCTGATCTTCGGCGCGCTGAACGAACAGTCGATCGCCTGGAAAGTAGCCGAACGCGCCTACGAAGAAGGTGCTACGTTCGTCCTGACCAACACCCCCGTTTCAATGCGTCTGGGCACCATCGACAAACTGGCCGAACGTTGCAACACCATCGTCGTTCCCGCAGATGCGACTTCGGTGGAAGACATCGAAAAGTTATTCGACGAAGCCGAAAAATTCCACGGTGGGAAATTCGATTTCATCCTCCACTCGATCGGCATGTCGCCCAACGTGCGCAAAGGTCGCACGTATGACGACCTCGACTACGACTTCCTGTCCCGGACACTCGACATTTCAGCCATTTCGTTTCACAAGGTGATCCAGGTGGCCCGCAAGAAAGACGCCCTGCGCGACTGGGGCTCGATCGTCGCCCTGTCCTACATTGCCGCCCAACGCACCCTCTACGGCTACAACGATATGGCCGACGCCAAGGCGCTGCTCGAATCGATCGCCCGCAGCTTCGGGTATATCTACGGCCGCGAAAAACGCATCCGCATCAACACCGTTTCGCAATCGCCCACCCCCACCACGGCCGGCAGCGGCGTGATGGGTCTCGACGGACTGATGGACTTCTCGGATCGGATGTCGCCGTTGGGTAACGCCTCTGCGCTCGACTGCGCCGATTACGTCCTCACCCTCTTCTCCGATCTCACCCGCAAGGTCACCATGCAAAACCTCTTCCACGACGGCGGTTTTTCGAGCATGGGAATGAGTGCCCGCGCCATGAACATCTACAGCAAGAACCTCGAAGAAATCGAACTCGAATACCGGGACGTCTTCAACAAAAGTAAGCCTGGGAAGCGCTGATACGCGGTCATTATAAAAAACGGCCGGTACTATATAAAGTACCGGCCGTTTTTTATGACGGTTTCCTGCCAATTAATCGATACGGCGCCGATAACCCAGAATTTCATCGGATTTCGAAAACATCTTCGGAAAATCGCCGATGCGGGCGGGGGCGTTTTCGATCCAGTTGACGGCCGGTTGTGGGGCCGTACGGACGGCTTTGCTGTCGGGGGTACCCGTAATCAGCGAGAGGGCTTTGGCGAGGAGTTCCTCGCTTTCGTCGCCGAGTTGTTTTACGTCGCCCAAAAGCACTTCGTCGACGGCGTAGTCGGGTGTGAAGCCGTTTTTGAAGTCGGTTATGCCATCGGCATTGGCAAAGCGGTAGACAACCAGGAAGAGGCCCCAGTTCTTGATCAGTTCGTCTTCGTCCCCGCCTTCGAAAAAGATGGCACCGGTGTATTTACCATGGGTCGTTTCTCCGATCTTGATCACGTTCATGTAAGGACTCAGGCCGACCATCGTCGCTTCAGAGGCCGAAGCGGTGTTGCGTCCCGTGAGTACGTAAACGCGAGGCAGGTTAAGGTTGACGGCAACACTCTTGTCAAAATAGATCGTGATGTAGTCCGTCATACCCTTTTGTGTGAAATAATCTTGTAGCCCGTCATTCCATACTTGCCTGAGGAAGACCGAATTGAGATTGACCTCCGGCACGAGCGTACTGCTCAGGAATTGAGCCATGTCGCTGTCTCCTCCGGTGTTATAGCGCAGGTCGAGCACCACGTCCGACACCCCGGCACTCTTGAACGATGAGAGCACGCCGGCCAGTTCCGTTTTTGAAACCGTCGTGTAGTCGGAGTAGCAAAGGTAGCCGATTTTTTGCCCGCCCCGGGTAATCACCTTCGACGCGATCACCGGGTTGAGGGTCATTTCGACGGCAGCGAGGTCATAGGACTTGGAAGACAACTCAAGGTATCCTTCATTCAGGATGCCCATCTGCAACTTGACGGAGGGGTCGTTGAAAAGCTTCATGTAATTGTCTTCGGTGATGTTGCCGGCGTTGATCTTCATAATGATGTCGCCGCGCCTGATCCCCGCCAGGGCGGCCGGGGTGTCGGGATAGACGAACTGCACCACGGCGAAATAGGTGCCCGGGGCGTTGCTGAACTCGCCCAGGGCGAGCGAATAGCCGAAGGTGGTTTCTTTGCCATCCAAGCTGTTGGACAGCGTGGCGGCCTGGTCGGTGACGAACGACCAACGGTCGTCGGCCTTATAGAGCAACTTGTTGTCGAAGAGCGAGTCGGGTTTGAAATACTTGTTGATATTGATCAGGCTTCGCATCGGCAGGGTGTTGTCCCACAGGTAAGCCTCGTAAGTACAGTCCAACACGAACCGGTTGGCCCGCAGCACCGTGGGCGAAGGTGTTCCTGTCGTCGGGTCGGGATCGGGGGTCGCTGCGGGCTCCTTCCCGCACGAGGCCAACAGCACCAACGAAAGCACGGTGGGGACGGCCCACGCGTTCAGCCGCTTACAAATATTCTGGTTGCTCATTTTCATCATCTTTTTCAAATCGAAATCAAAGTCAATAATCTCCGTGCGCCGGGAGGTTCCGGTTTATTTCAGTCCGGCGCGTTCGAGCAGCGGATCGACCGACGGCTCGTGGCCGCGGAAGCGGACATAGAGTTCCATCGGAGGTTCGCTGCCGCCTTTCGAAAGGATGTTGTCACGGAACGACTGGGCCACCTCGGCGCTGAAGATGCCTTTTTCCTTAAAGAGCGAGTAGGCGTCGGCATCGAGCACTTCGGCCCATTTGTAGCTGTAGTAGCCGGCCGCATACCCCCCCGAGAAGATATGGGTAAAGCCGGGCGACATCGCCGTGCCGTCGATGTAGGGCAGCACCTGGGCGCGATTGGTGGCATCGCGTTCGAAGGCCGCCACATCGTTGCCCGTGAGGGGGGCGGTGATACTGTGCCAAGCCATATCGCCCATCCCGTAGCGCAGTTGGCCCGAGTTGAGGTAACCGCCCAGGAATTTCTGCGCACCGGTGATTTTATCGATCAATTCCTGAGGCATCTTTTCTCCGGTCTGGTAGTGGGCCGCCCACAGGTCGAGGAACTCTTTCTCGGGCAGCCAGTTTTCCATGATCTGCGAGGGGAGTTCCACAAAATCGTGGTCAACGTTCGTCCCGCTCAGACTTTCGTAAGCCTCTTTCGCAAAGATACCGTGGAGGCAGTGGCCGAACTCGTGGAGCAAGGTTTCCACCTCATTATAGGTCAACAGAGACGGCGTGCTCGCCGTCGGTTTCGTAAAATTGCAGGTAAGCGACACTACCGGGCGCACATCGGCGCCATCGGCCGTGCGGTACTGTTCGCGGTAAGAGGTCATCCACGCTCCGCCGCGCTTACCCGCACGAGGGAAGTAGTCGACGTAGAGGATCGCCAACAGGCCGTTGTCCTTGTCGTGTACTTCGAACGTTTTCACGTCGGGATGGAACACCGGCAGCGACTTGTTTTCGGTGAACGTGATCCCGTAGAGTTTGTCGGCCAACATAAAGACGGCGGCCTCGGCCTTTTCCAGTTGGAAATAAGGACGGGTCATTTCGTCGTTGAGGTTATAGCGGGCGTCCTTGTACCTGGTTTGGTAATAGCCGAAGTCCCAAGGCATCACCTCGCCGACAAAGCCCAATTCCTTGGCGTAGGCATTGATCTGGCCGTAGTCGCGTCTGGCCGCGCCGATCGATTTTTCGAGCAGGTTGTTCAGAAAATCGTTGACGGCTTTGCTGCTGCCGGCCATCCGTTCTTCGAGCACATAGTCGGCATAGGACGGGTAACCCAACAGGTTGGCCAACGCCAGGCGCAGGTTAACGATCCGCACGATATTGTCGCGGTTGTCGAACTCGCCGCTCAGGCAGCGGGCGTTGTAGGCGCGCCACAGTTGTTCGCGCAGGGTGCGGTTTTCACCATACTGCAGGAAAGGGGTCATGCTCGGTGCCTGGAGGGTGAAGACCCAACCTTCTTTTTCGCGGGCCTTGGCCTCTTCGGCGGCCGCCTCGACCGCATTGGCGGGCAAGCCGGCCAGGTCGGCGCTGTCGACCACATGCAGGATGAAGGCGTTGGTCGCCCCGAGCACATGTTGGCCGAATTTGAGCGTCGTGGCGGCCAGTTCGGTGGTGATCCCGCGGTACTTGGCCTTGTCCTCTTCGCTCAGGGCCGCCCCATTGCGCGAGAACGATTTATAGGTCTTTTCGAGCAGCATCTGCTGTTCGCCGGTCAGGTCGAGCGTCGAACGACTGTCATAGACGGCCTTCACCCGTTCGAAGAGTTTCGGGTCGAGCAGCATGTCGTTGTGCAACTCGGTGAGCTTCGGCGACACCTCGATGGCGATCTCCTGCATCCGGTCGTTCGTTTCGCACTCGTTGAGGTTGAAGAAGACCGCCCCGATAGCGCCTAAGCGTTTGCCGCCGCGGTCGAGAGCCTCGATCGTGTTGGCGAATGTCGGAGCCTCCGTCGAAGCCGCGATCGCTTCGTTCTCCGTGCGCGCCTCGGCGATGGCCTGCTCGAAGGCGGGCATATAGTGTTCGGTCTTGATCCGGTCGAAAGGCGGTACGCCAAACGGCGTGTCGAAATCGGCCAACAGCGGGTTTTGCGCGCTCTTGTCTTGGCAGGCGGTGGCGAGAAAGGTCATGGCGATCGGGATTAATACCAGTTTTTTCATTTGTGCGATTCGTGAAGGTTTAGTGTTTCAGGGAAGGTTTGCGTGTGGTCGAAAGATTTGCGGATCACCAGATGTCGCGGTAGTTGCGGCTCTTGTCGTATTTCAGGTCGCGCAGGGCGCCCGACTTGACGCTGATGTTGAAACTCCAACTCTTCATCGTCCCGAAAGGGATCCACGTGAAATTCATCTGCCAACAGTGGAGGTCGCGCGTGAGCACGAACTGGCCGGGAGTGAGGCGCTTCGACGCGAAGTCATACCCGAGCTGCGACATGGTGATCCCCCACTTGGGCGTGAGGTTGGTGCTGAAATTGAAGTTGACCGTTTGCGAAACGTTGCTCCGGACCCCGTTATTCGTGTAGTTGACACTGTAGTTGAACCCGAAATTGAGGGGCACGCTGAAATCGTAATATAGTCCGCTCATCGCCGCTCGCCGCTCGCCGGGAGCGGGTGGGTCGGGGTTGGCGGGATCGTATGCCCACGGGTCGTAACCCAAGTTGGGGCCGGTGTTGATCGCCCCCGGCTGCCCGGCGGCCTTGCCGCCGATCTTAAAGTTGTAACCGAACGAGGTGCCGACACTCTCCAGGCGGGCCAACTTGCCCTCCTCGATCAGGAATTTGTTGATTTTCTGCCCCGTCTTCGGGTCGACCTGATAGAGACTGTAAACCATGCTGAGGTTGATCGCAAAGTCCTTGATGATCGACGAACGGATGTTGACCGATACCGGCGAAAAATTGAGCGAGTCGGCCAACAGGTCGTAGCTGCCGCTGAAACTCAGGTTGTCGAGGATGCTGACTTTCCGTACGCCGGTCGAGTCCTTGTCGCTGCGGACCTTCATTTCGAACGTGTTGCCCAGTCCGTACGAGAGCGAGGCGCTGCTTCCGCGCCCGGGGACCGTTTTCCCTTCATAGGGCGAATAGTGTTGGATCGTGCCGGTCGAGTCGGTTTGCACGGTCTTCCAGTAGCCGTAGCTGTCGCCGCCGAAACTGGGCGACACCGAAACCCCGACGGTGGGGGTGATCACGTGCCGCACGGCGCGCACCGCCGAGTTAGGTTTCACGAAATCGTACATCCCGTAAAGTTTGGTCGAGGCCGAAGCGCCATAGTTGTAACTGAACACCCGGTAGAAACCGCGCAGGGTGTCGATCGCCACCCGGTTGGTCGCGGGATCCCACGCCTTGTCGACCTTGTCGAAATACCAGTTTTCGTTATAGTTGAAACTGGGCGAAAAATTAATGATGTTCAGGATGTTGAACGAGGTGGAAACCGGGATTGCGTGGGTGACGCTCGCCCTGAGGTTGTCCTTGACATAGACAGGCTTGAAGACCACGCTGTCCCCGCCCGAGAGCGAACTGTTGAAGTTCCCGGTATAGGTCATCGCGATCTTTTCGTACCAACGCTCCCTGCCTGCCGCATTACGCCGCTTGAAAGGGAAAAAACGCGACACGCTGGCGTTGACCGGCAGGCCGAACGACATCTGTTTACTGCGGGTGTCCTGGCTCGCGCTGAGCGAGGAGGAGAGTGAAAAGAGGCCGCTTCGCGACCGCGTCGAATAAGCAATCGATGAACTGGTGTTGCTGTTGAGCATGTCGTTCAGGCTCGTGCCCGAATATTTGCCGTAGCCGCTGCTCGAAAAGTTGACGTTGGCCGAGAAGGTCGATCCCGAAGGGTTGGGTACCTGGGCGTGGGTCCACTGGATCCGGAAGTTGTTCATGTTCTGGTAGTCTTTCGACCCTTTGTCGCCATAGGACTCCCTGTTGTAATTGATATTGAGGTTGCCGTTGAAACGGTAGCGCTTGAGGTAGCGCGAACCGACATTCACCCCCCACGAGCCGAGGGTGTACAGTTCGCCCGTGATCCGGGCGTCCATGTAGTCGTTGGGCACGAAGTAGTATCCTCCGTCACGCAGGAAGAAACCGCGGCGCACCTCTTCGCCGAAAGTTGGGATGATGAACCCCGAGGAGTTGTCCTGTGCGACCGGGAAGAAGCCGAAAGGCAGCGCCAGAAAGTAAATCGGCACGTCTTCCATCACCAGGTAAGAGTAGTTGAACACCGCCTTCTTGCCAGGCAACACTTTGGCCTTGGTCATCTGGAGATAGAAATGGGGGTGGTCGGCGTCGCAGGTGGTGTATTCGCCCCCGAGCATGTTGATCGTGTTGTCGGGCATCTTCTTGACGATCGACCCGCGCATGATCCCCTCGCCTTCGCGGGTAACCACGCCGCGGATCCTCGCCTTTTCGGTCTTCATGTTGTAGTAGAGGGTGTCCATCACGTATTCCGCCGTCCCGTCCTTGAACACGGGATGGGTGTCCAGACCCGTCGAATCGTCGGGCATCCCCTGGGCATAGACCAAACGGGAGTTCATGTCCATCCGGATGAAGTCGGCCGCGATGCTTTTGTCCTGATATTCGACTTCGCCCTTGTTGAAGATCATCACCTGGTTGCGTTTGAGGTCATAGATCATCGAGTCGACGTTCTTGCCCTTGATCACGTCGTCGAGCACCATCGACGAGCGGCGGCGGACCGTATCGCTGCGAGGCGGCATCGTGTCGCCGGGGAAAATCCCGGAAATCGAATCGGCCCCGGCCGCCAACGCTTCGGCCGCCTGTCCGAGCAGCGAGTCACGCAGCAGCGAGTCGACCCCGAGCGAGTCGATCCTGTCTATAAATCGTTCGTAGATGACCTGTTGCTGCGAATCGAGGGGGTGAATCGTGTCGCGTGTCAACCGATTTTCCGGGACCGTCCGACCGGGTGCGGCAAAAAGGCTCCATTGCACGAAAAGTGCCGCGCAGAGCAGAAGTCGAAAACGATATTGACCGGAATTTGTCCGCAATTTGCAAGAATTAGTTAACTTTGCCCGGAAGAAACACTCGGGGACGATTCCCCGAAATCGCAGCAAAGATAATACTTTTAACGGAAATGAAACGACATATCGTATACTGTTTCCTCCTCGTCTGCGCGGCGGCGGCCCTTTCAGGGCAGGTGGCGGCGCAACCGGTGCAGGATGCGCAGGTACGGACGATAGTGATCGATCCGGGCCACGGAGGCAGTGACGCCGGTGCCGCACGCAGCGGGGTGTTGGAAAAGGATATCAATCTGAAAGTCGCGCTGTTGTTGGGCGATATGATTACTGAAAATCTGCCCGACGTGCAAGTCGTTTACACCCGCAAGACCGACGTTTTCGTCCCCCTCGACGAGCGCGGCAACATCGCCAACAAGGTCGGGGCCGATCTCTTCCTGTCAATCCATGTCAACTCGACCAGGGCTTCGACCACCAACGCCTCGGGCACCGAAACCTACATCATGGGGACGGCCAAGAACGACGCCAACCTCGAAGTGGCCATGCGCGAAAACAACGCGATCACCTACGAGGAGGACTACTCGGCCAAATACGAAGGCTATGACCCTTCCTCGGCCGAAAGCTTCATTATTTTCTCCCTGATGCAGTATGCCTATGCCGAGCAGAGCATGGATTTCGCCACGACGGTGCAACGCCATTTCGCCGCTTCGGCCTTGCCCGACCGCGGGGCGAAACAGGCGGGATACCTGGTGTTGTGGCGCACGGCGATGCCGGCCGTGCTGACCGAGCTTGGCTTCGTGAACAACGACGACGACCGGAGACTGCTCTCGTCCGAAGCCGGCCAACGAAAAGTCGCCGCCGCGCTGTTCAACGCTTTCAGCGAGTACAAGGCTAAGGTCGAGGGCAATGCAAAACCCCTGCAATTGGGTGATATGGTGGCCGTCGAAACCAAGTCCGTGGCTCCGGTCACCCCGGACGGAAGCGGCACCGCTTCTGTTGCGAATGTTCCTTCCGATGCATCGCCGACTCCTTCGCCGACCCACGCTTCGAATATCGTTTTCCGCGTGCAGGTAGTCGCTTCGAAAACCAGGCTCAACACCAACAGTCCGGTTTTCGGCCCCTATCGCAACAAGCTGACCGAAATGAAAATCGGGAATTTTTATAAATATTTCACCGGCGAAACCGATACTTTCGCCCAGGCCGAGGCCCTCCGGCAGGATGCGGCCCGCACGATCAAGGACGCCTTTGTAGTCGCCTTCCGCGACGGTAAGCAGGTGGCCCTAACCGACGAGATGAAACGCAATCCGTAGCCACGGTCTGTCGTAAGCGGAAAACTTACCGCCACAGGCATTGGGAACGGTTGTTGCGATTTTTTGTTTGACCAGAAACGAACACAATGAAATTGAAATTGAAAAAAGAAGTCCAAATCGGAATATTCGGTCTGGCGATGATCGCCCTGTTGGTATGGGGGATCAATTTCCTGAAGGGAACCGATTTGATCTCCTCGTCTCACACTTATTACGCCACCTACGACCAGGTGAGCGGCCTGCAAAAATCGGCCTTGGTGGTGATCAAGGGCTTCAAGGTGGGGACGATCTCCGACATGAGCTATGACATCGACGGATCGGGCAAGATCGTGGTCGAACTTTCCATCAAGTCGAAATACCGGATCCCGACCGATTCGCGGGCGAGGATTTTCAGCGACGGACTGATGGGCGGCAAGGCGATCGAACTCGTGCTCGGCACCTCGCCCGAATACCTGCACAGCGGCGATTCGCTGATCTCGGAAACCGACAAGGACCTGCTCGACGTGGCCGGTAGCGAGATCGAGATGCTCAAGCAGAAACTGGGCGAAGTGGTCAACAACGTCAACACCACTCTGGCCGCCGTTAATCGTCTGTTGGGCGACGAAAACCAGGCCAACATCGAGCGCACGCTCGAAAACATCGCCAACCTGACCGGTAACACCAACCGCCTGGTGGTGACCGAAACCGCCACGATCCACCAACTGATCGCCAACCTCAACACGCTCGCGCGCTCGTTGAGCGACAACAGCGGCCGGATCGACAACATCCTAACCAACGCCGAAAGCTTTACCGATTCGTTGAAAAGTGCCGAAATTCCGACGTTGGTGGCCAACCTCAACTCGGCCGTCGCTTCGCTCAACGCCACCCTCGGCAAGATTGCCGACGGCGAAGGGACGGCGGGCAAACTGGT
>JAITVB010000145.1 GCA_031286025.1 Rikenellaceae bacterium | reverse complement strand
AGAAGATAGAGGAAAGTTTCCACCAGGCATCGAGTACGCCGGTGACCCGCATCATCAACAGCCCGACGATCACCCCGCCCAAACCCAACAGGGCCGACGAACCGTAAAGCACGGCCATGTTGCGTTTTTCGCTCGCTTTTTCAGGCGACAGGCGGTTGACGAAGTCGGTCAGGATCACTGTCGACGCGCTGTTAATGCTAGTCGAAACGGTACTCATCCCGGCGGCGAAGATCGAAGCGATCAGCAGCCCGGTAATCCCGGTCGGAAGCCCGTAAATGATATAATACGGAAACACACGGTCACCGGTAATCCCGGACGGAAGCAGTTCCGGACGCGCCGTGTAGTAGGCAAACAGCGCGGTGCCGATATACACGAAAAGCAACGATACCGGCACATAGAGTATCCCGCCGAAAAGCGTCGAGATCTTGGCGCTACGTTCCGATTTTGTCGTCATGTAGCGTTGCACGTAATTCTGGTCGATCCCGTAGTTCTGCAAGTTGATGAAAAGCCCATAGACCAGGATCACCCAAAAAGTCGGCTCCTTCAGCGAGATGCCAAAACTGCCGAGCGAAAATTTATCGTGTTCGCGGGCGATTTCGAACAATTGCGACGGCCCCTCGGGCATCGAGAAGGTCAGCACGATGGCGCAAGCCAATGCGCCGACGATCAGAATGATCCCCTG
The DNA here is from genome assembly GCA_031286025.1 of Rikenellaceae bacterium. GTDB lineage: Bacteria > Bacteroidota > Bacteroidia > Bacteroidales > Rikenellaceae > JAITVB01. The sequence goes on along the minus strand of JAITVB010000145.1, from coordinate 4,472 downwards.
AATCGTGTCGGTCCAGATCACGGCGGCGATCCCACCCATCATCGAGTAGACGAGCGTGGCGATCCCGGCGACGACGACGATCGTCGGGATGTCCCAACCCAACATGTAATTCATCGGCAGGGCCATTAGGAACAGGATTGACCCCGATCGCGCCAACTGCGTCAGCAAATAGCACGACGAGGCATAAGCCCGCGCCCAATAACCGAAACGCACTTCGAGGTAGTTATAAGCCGACACGCTATTCATACTGCGGTAGAGCGGCACGAACAGTTTGGCCGCCAACCATGAGGCGAGCGGAATGGACAGGCTGAAAACGAAGGGGTTCCAGTTTTTCATATAGGCGTCTCCAGGCAGCCCCAAAAAACTGATGCTGCTAACGAACGTGGCGAAGATCGACATCCCCACCACCCACGATGGCATATTGCCGCCGGCCGAAGTGAAATTCCTGCTGTTGCGGCTACGAAAATAAAACGAACATCCCAGAACAACGACGCCCAGTACAAAGACAAAAAAAACAATATAATCAAGTGCGGTGATTCCCGTCGCCATCGGTTGGTTTTTTGAGTTAGCAGTTTGTTTGCGCCGACAATCAGGGATTTTTGATCTCTGCACCCAGGCGCTCCAGTATCTCACGTACTTTCGCACGTTCTTCGGCCCGGAATTTCCGGAAAGGCGCAGCCGCGAAGTCGCTGCAAATACCCATCAGCGAGAGCGAACATTTTACGCCTTTCAAAAAACTCGAACCGTATTTTCCTATTTTATACAAGGTGGTGCTGATCTCCATCACGCGGGCTTGGAGTTCGCGCACGCGGACGATATCGCAGGCCAATGCGGCATTATAGAGCTCGACGTATAATTCCGGAAAAATGTTGGCGCCGCCGTTCACGCCGCCATGGCCGCCCAACAGAACACATTCGGCCGTCAGTTCTTCGGGGCCCACGAGCAGCGAAAATTCAGGTTTGTCGTGCATGATGTGGACCAACGAGTTGAAATAGACCATGTTCGACGAGCTGTCCTTGAGACCCGCCACGTTGGGGTGCTCCGACAACGTGCGGACGGTCTGCGGCTCGAAGATCACTTTTACGTGCGAGGGCATATTATATAAGTAGAGAGGCAAAGGCAATGCGTCGGCCAACTCCGTATAATACTCGATCAACTCCTGTTGGGCCGGAGCGAAGTAGTAGGGCGGAGCAGAAACCACCGCCGCAGCGCCGCAGCGAGCGGCATGTTCGGCCAAGGCGAGGCTTTCCGAGATAGAGGTGTCGGTGATTCCCACCAAAACGGGAATTCTTCCATTGACGATCTTACAGGAAAGTTCGACGAGTTGGTAACGGATGTCGTAGCTCAGACTGGGGGCTTCGCCGGTGGTTCCGAGAGCGAAAAGACCGTGAATACCCCCGGCGATCATGTGCTCGACCAAGCGTTCCACGCCGACTTTATCGAGGGTATCGTTGTCGATCAGGGGAGTGACCATCGGGGGGATGATGCCCCGCAACGGAAGTTGGGTTGTAGTCATAGGTTCGGATAAGAAAATATTTTCTCAAAAATAATAAAAAAACGAAGAAAAACGAAATTTTTAGCGTAAAAATCGCCTGCGAATACACTAAAACGAGACTTTAGGGTAAGATTAGGGGATTTCTGTCACCTTTTCTACAAAAACTCCACCTCTTTAAAGAAAAAGCCTTTTCGGGTGCCGTCGGGGCGGACGAGCGTCAATTCGCCGGAAGGTTCGACACGCTCGATCCGGGCCTCGAAACGCTCATCCATGGCCACGTCGCGATACCGAAAAACTCCGCCGCCGCGATACAACAGCGAAAAATAACGTTTTTCGAGTGCCGCCGCATCAAGATCTCCTTCAGAAAAACCCCAAAGACGCGCCACGAGCCGTCCGAGCAACACCCCGAACACGTCCGTCCTGTCAAATGTCCGCCCACCGACCTGGGCCATCGAAACGGGATTGGGCAGCGACGGGTCGAACACCCGCTGATTGACGTTTAGACCGATCCCGACAACGCTTTTTGTAAACCGATCGCCCATCAGGTCGTTTTCGATCAGCACACCGGAAATTTTCCGCTCGCCCACGTAAATGTCATTGGGCCATTTGATCGCCGCCCCGATGCCGAAATCGCCAAGCGTTTCGACCAGGGCCACCGCCGTCGCTTCAGACAGCAAGAAAGGTTTTTCGAACGGCAATGTCGCCGGCTCGATGACGAGGGAGAAAGTGAGGTTCTCCCCCACCCCGCCGGCCCAACCGTTGCCTCGTTGGCCACGTCCGGCCAACTGGTTTTCAGCCAATACGACATCACCGTGGCAGTATTTCCTGTCGCGGGCTTCATCATTGGTAGAAGCTGTTTCCGGAAAAAAATGCAAACGCAATCCTGTCCGGGTTGCCGCCAAACGGAATCCGGCCGCCGGATCAATTGTCATCGCTCTTATCCTTCTGGGTATGAGGCACGATATTCAGAATATCTTCAGAAATTTGCTCGATCGTGTCGGCCAGACGCTCGGCTTCGCCGATGATTTCCGAGAAGACGATCCCGGCCGGAAAAGTCACCTCCTGCCCGTCGATCGAATAAAGGTATTTCTCACGCAACTCCCCTTCAAGGTCATTGATCTGCTTTTCGAGGGCATAAACGTCGCGGATCGGCTGCTTTTCATCAAAAGCATGGCTGATGTTGGCATCCATCAACAGGATCGAGCGGTCGATCAAGTCAAACATCCGGTTGACTCCGTCGTGCATTTCCTGCGTGAACCCAATGCCGCGGACGCGTTTGTCCCTGATCGCCTTAGCCAATTTGTAGCTGCAGTCGGACATGATCTCGATGTCCGAAATCACCTTGAACATCACCTGCACCCGGCCGAACCCTTCGGCCCCCATATCTTCCTGAGCCATCCGCGAGAGGTAGTTGTACATTTCCGATTCGAGCCTGTCGCTGATCGTTTCATATCTGACAATGTGCTCGTAGGTTTTTTCGAATTCCGCCGGATCGGTTTCCTGGAACAGTGTGCGGACAAAACCGAACATTTTTGAGGATTGGTTGCTGTAACTGACTAATTCTCTATAAGCCTGATAAATAGATAATTCCGGAGCAGCCAACATTCCCGACTCCATGTGGGTCATCCGAACCTGAGGTTTATCCTTCTTCCGCCGCACCATTTTCAAAGAGAGCCTGGCGATCTGGGGAGTGAACCACACCAGAATGCAGGTATTGACCACGTTAAACAACGTATGGAATAACGCCAACGCCATCGGCCGCGATTGAGGATCGCTCACCGGCGAATTGCTGCCGAAAGTTTCAACGATAAGGCCTGTGAATTTGAGGAAATACGGGAAGATGCACAGCATCCAAATCACCCCGATCAGATTGAATATCAGATGGGCACGGGCAGCCCGACGGGCATCGGCGTTGGCTACGACAGCCGCGAGGTTGGCTGTGATCGTGGTACCTATATTCTCGCCCAACACCATCGCCGCGGCGCAGTCGAACGGGATCCAACCGTTGTTGCACATAATGATCGTCAACGCCATCGTCGCACTCGACGACTGGATGATGATCGTCAACACCGTCCCGATAAAGACGAACAACAGCACCGACCATGCTCCCCGGTTACTGAAACTGGCCAGGAAATGCAGCACGGATGGATCGTCCTGCAGTCCGGCCATCGACTGCTTCATCAGGTCGAGCCCGAGGAAAAGCAGCGAAAAACCGATGATAAATCCCCCGAACGACCGGGTGCGCGGATTGCGCATAAAGAGCAGCGGGAACCCGAAAGCGATCAGGGGAATGGCCAACGTTCCCAGATCGACCTTGAACCCGAACAACGAGATGAGCCAGGCGGTGGTCGTCGTCCCAATGTTGGCCCCCATGATGAGGCCGATCGATTGGACAAGGGTGATCAGTTCGGCGTTGACAAAACTGATGATCATCACCGTCGTTGCGCTCGACGACTGGATGATCGCGGTGATGAACGTCCCCACCAGAATGCGTTTGAGAGGGGTCGAAGTCATGGCCGCCAGGATATCCCTGAGTTTGTTGCCGGCCACCTGTTGGAGCGATTCGCTCATCAGCTTCATCCCGTAGAGGAACAAACCGAGCGAACCGATGATTGTCAACGCAGTAAAGATTCCGTTCATTAAAGTTGTTTTTTGTTATTCAAAGGTACATTATTTTTGGGGGATTATCCTTTGACATATTGTTATGGGTAATTCGGTGCATTCCCGCGCCCCTACTTTCCGGAGGCGCCGTCGCCGATTACCACGTCGATACGGCGGGCCGCCTTCTGAAAACGTTTTTCGTAACGGCCGAGGGCCTCGTCGACAAAGCTTTCGAAGGCTCCTTCCTCGACCAGGTTGATCGTGCAGCCGCCAAAGCCCCCCCCCATCATCCGGGCGCCGACCACGCCGGGATAGTCTTCGGCAAATCCAACCAGGAAATCGAGTTCTTTGCAACTCACCTCGTAATCGAGCGACA
>JAITVB010000123.1 GCA_031286025.1 Rikenellaceae bacterium | reverse complement strand
GAAGACAGCATCGGCCATCCCCACCGCCGGGGCGATCTCGACCGAACCGGCAATCTCGTGGATCTCGGCCCGAACGCCTTCGCGGTCGAAGAATTTTTTCAGGATGTTGGGATATGACGTGGCGATCCGCTTGCCTTCCAACGCCCGCACCCCGTCGTAGGTCTCGCTTTTAGGCAGGGCGATCGAGATGCGGCACTTTCCGAAGCCGAGGGAGTGGACGATATCGACCGCTTCGCCTTTCTCTTCGACCTCGTTGAGGCCCACGATGCCGAGGTCGGCCACGCCCATGGCCACGGCCTGGGGAATGTCATCGTCGCGCAGGTAGAGTACTTCGACCGGAAAGTCGTCGGAACGGGCGAGAAGCTTACGCTTGCTGTCCTCGATCTGGATACCCGCTTCGGAAAGGAGGGCGACGCTCTCCTCGTTGAGTCGGCCTTTGGCTTGAATCGCTATACGTATCATCGGCAGGATTTTAGTGTTTTTCAATTATCATTAAGGGGCGTGTAAACAAAAGAGGCTCACCTTCACAGGTAAGCCTCTCTATGGTGTGTCGGTTCCTTGCGGACAGCCCACGACACCTCAGCCTACCCCAACAGGGAGAGGTGGTGGTGGCTGCTCGGGAATCGGCTTTTCATCGGTTTGTCTGAAAATTCACCGCAAACATAGCGCTTTTTTGTAAAAAAACAAAACTCGCGTCGGTTACGGTCAGATTTCGGTTTCGGCAAACGGTTTACCCGGGTTGTAGCTGATCTGGTAAACTTTCTCGACGACATTGGTGCTTGTCCCATCGAACACTTTGACGGTCAGGTTGATCTTCCACTGTTGGTCGTACGGTTCGATATCGTGATTATCCGTCAGTTCCTTGATGTCGAAAGCGGTCAGGCCGATGGCTTCGTTGTAAGAGTCATCGACCTCCATCTCGTCGCTGTCGAAATAGAGGCGCATATCGACCTCGCGCTTGTCCCGGTCGATTTTGTTGCAGACCATCTCCATCACCGGTTTTTTACCGCTCTGGGTGCGGCAGGTGAAGCGGATGTCGATGTAGTTGTTGTAACAGAGTATCTTTTCCGTCCCTTCGAATTCGTTGATTCCGACAAACGGGTCATCGGCCAGTCCGTCTGCGCTGTAGTGCAGCGTTTTGGTGTTGTAACCGAGCAGTTCATAGAACGTGGCGGGATAGATGTTGTTTTCGTCCGGTTCGTCGTCAAACGAGAAAACCCCCGACGCATACTGGCGGGCAAGTCCCGATTCGGTTTCGAGCGTCATGTTGGTCGGTTTGACCCACCGGCCGTCGTGGAGTCGGAAATAAGTGCTGCCATAGGTGTAGCTTTCGATCGAACCAAAACCCTGCACGTACACTACACGATCTTTGTTGCAGCCCGAAAGAACGAAAGCCAACAAACTCGCAATAAACAGTTTCTTCATATTAAAGTTCTTTTAAAGTGTGCAAAAATAACAACATGGGGCGAAATTACCAAATATAGATGCCCGAGGTGCCCGATTCGCTGCATCGAACATGAAATTTTCATGAAAGGGAAAAGGGAATAGCGAAAAGAAGATCCGAAAAATCAGCTCCTCAACCGCGCGGCAACTACTTCGGCCAGGTCGCGTACCGGGAGTGAGGTATTGCGTTTCAGACTGCTTTTGCATTGGGGACAGGCGGTGACGACGGCTGTGGCGCCGGTGGCCCGGAACTCGTCGATCGCTCCGGCGGCGATGCGGTTTTCCTGTTGCGACGAGAGCGAGAGGTTGGCCACACTCCCTCCGCAGCACAGCGCATCGGAGCCGTGCGAGGCAGGCTCGCGCAGGGTGCCCAGGCGGCGGACCACTTCGCGCGGTTCGGCATAGATATTCAGCCCGCGCCCCAGTTCGCAGGGGTCGTGGTAAGTGAGCCGTTCGTCGCCCTTTTCGAGCGCGATGCGCCCCTGTTCGGCCAGGCGCAGGATGTATTGCGAGTGGTGAAGGACTTCGATGCCGTTGAGTTCGTAATCTTCACGGAAAACTTTCAGACAGATGGGGCACGAGGTGACCAACGTTGTAATGCCGTGTTTCTTAAAAAGTTCATCATTGAAGTTCATCATTCTGCGGGCGGCGTCGACTTCGCCCGAGAGTTTGAGCGGTCGGCCGCAGCACACCCCGCCGTCGCGGTCGGCCCACCATACGTTTTCGCCGGCAGCCGTGAAAATCTGCTGCATCGATTTCAGGATGGCCGGGCTGAGCAACGTCATGCAACCGGCGAAATAACCGGTTTTACCCTCGCCCGAAGAAGTGTCGACGCCGTTGATGTAGGCGTATCGGTTGGCCGTCGGGGCGACGATGTGGGCGGCGCGGCTGTTGATGCGCAGGTTGTTCAGGTCAAGATGCACGGGACATTTGGCTTCGCATCGGCCGCACATCAGGCAGTTGTCGGCCACGTCGGGCGTCAGGAATCCATAGCGCCTCTCGCGCAGGAAATAGGCCGACTGCACGTTGTCGATCCCGGCCGCCGTCTGCAATTGGCAGGGGTCGATACACACCCCGCAGCGCGAGCAGGCCTGGATCTGGAAGTTATCGATGCTCGACGGTTTGTCGCCGCTGCGCACGCCCCAGTTGCGCATAAAGATATGCGGGACCTCCGTAAAAATATGCATATAGCGCGAGTGGGGCATCGAAAAGAAAAAGACCCCAAGTACGATCGAATAGATCCACCACGCCGGCAGTTCGAAGCCCTGCAACACGTCGGGTCCCATGAGTCGTACCAACCCACGGCCGGTATTGTGCGTGAGGAACGATCCGGTGGCATAGAGGCCGCACGTGGTGCTTTCGGCCAACAGGCGCGCCGGGAAGATCAGCCAGAGCGACGAGAGGGCGATACGGTCGCCGACGGCATGTTTCGTCGTCTTTTTCATCCCCAACCATCGCGAGCGCAGGCGTTTGATCCACGCCAACGCCACCCCCGACAGGACGAACAACAGCAGCGCATCCATAATCATCGCATAGTTGAACTCGCGTGGAAAGCGAAAAGGCTCCTCCGGGAAAAAGTAACGAAAGAAGACATGCAGGTGGGGCAGGTTGACCGGATCGTGGAGGTACGACGACGTTTCGAGTTTACCGACCACGATCAACAGGAACCAACCGAAGGCCAGGCTCATGTGCATATATCCGAGCACCGGGTTGACCTTGAAAATACTTTTGTGGAGCAACGACTCCTCGACCACTTCCTTTGCGCCGAGGACGCTGCGCCAGGTAAACATCCGCTTGCCCGCCGTCAGCCGGTCGGCCCCCGGCAACTCAATAAACCACCGGGCATAACGGTAA
>JAITVB010000083.1 GCA_031286025.1 Rikenellaceae bacterium | reverse complement strand
AGGCCATAGCGGTCGGCGATCTTACGAAGGCGTTCGCCATCAACAGGGTAGCCCGCCAGGCTGACGGGAATCACGCCTTTATAGGCTCCAACCGGGGCGGCGGCCAACTTTTTTTCGAGTTTATCGAGGTCAAGCAGAAAGGTGTCGGGATCAATATCGGAAAAGTCGATCTCGCCCCCGGCGTAGCGCACGCAGTTGGCACTGGCAGCAAAAGTGATGGGTGTGGTAACGACCCGCCCGCCCGGTTGCAGGCCAAGGGCCAACACGGCCAGATGCAGGGCCGCCGTACCGTTGGCCACGGCCGCGGCATAGTCCGCACTGCAATAGTCGGCAAAGGCTTTTTCGAATTGCCCCACCGCCGGACCTTGCGTCAAAAAATCAGAACGCAACGCCTCGACCACCGCCTCGATATCGGCGTCGGTGATGTACTGACGACCATAGGGAATTTTCCGCATCAGAAAAAGACGTTATAAACCGTTGTTATTTACAAGCTTACACAGGCTCGAACATCGGATCGACGTATCTTTCGATCTTTTCACGCAGCGATCCGACGGTTTCCCAACGGGTGTTTTCGCCCGAGTTGTAGCGGAAACCGACAGGCACCTCCTGCGCCTTAAAATGTTTCAGGTAGCGTTCCTTGTCCGCGCCCGAGGGCAGGATGGCATAGTAGCGGTCAAATTCGATCGTGTTGAACGAGTCGCTGTCGGTGATCATCTCTTCGTGAATTTTTTCCCCGGGCCGGATTCCTATGTATTCGATTTCTGCGCTCGGGGCCACGGCTTTCGCCACCGTTTCGATCTTGTACGACGGGATTTTCGGTACGAAAATCTCACCGCCGATCGCGTTTTCGATCGCCCACAATACCATGTCGACCCCTTCTTCGAGGGTAATATTGAAGCGGGTCATCTCTTTGTGTGTCACAGGAATGACACCGCCCGCCCGTTTATTCACAAAGAACGGGATCACCGAACCGCGCGAACCCATCACGTTGCCGTAGCGCACGGCTGAAAAGCGCAGGTCGCGTTTGCCTTTGATATTATTGGCGGCAATAAAAAGCTTGTCGGAAACGAGTTTCGTCGCGCCGTAGAGGTTGACCGGTGCGGCTGCCTTGTCGGTCGAGAGGGCTACGACCACTTTGACCTCGGTCTGCAAACAGGCGTCGATCAGGTTCTGTGCTCCGAGGATGTTGGTCTTGATGAACTCATCGGGGTTATACTCGGCAGCCGGCACCTGTTTCAGCGCCGCGGCATGGATCACCACATCGACCCCTTCGCAGGCGCGTTTCAGACGGGCGGCATCACGCACATCACCCAGGAAATAACGCATCTGCGGGTATTTCTCGGGAGAAAATCGTTGTGCCATCTCGAACTGTTTCAACTCATCGCGCGAAAAGACGACCAAGCGGCTCACCCGAGGATAGCGCGCCAGGATCGTTTCGACGAATTTCTTTCCGAAAGAGCCTGTCCCTCCGGTAATCAGAACCGATTTATGATTCAGCATCCTTTGTGGTTTTCATGATTTGTATCCGCAAATTTAGAAAATTTACCGCAGGCGGCAATCGAGATTTTCCGAAAATTATGAATTTTGGCTAACTTTGTCCACTCGTAAAAGAAACGCCACACACACTATGGAATACAATTTCAGCGCCATCGAACCCAAGTGGCAGCAAAAATGGATCGACAGCCAGGTCTATAAAATCGACGTCGATCCGTCGAAACCCAAATTCTATGTCCTCGACATGTTCCCCTACCCATCGGGCGCGGGGCTGCACGTGGGTCATCCACTGGGCTACATCGCTTCGGATATTTACAGCCGTTACAAGCGGTTGCAGGGTTTTAACGTGTTGCACCCGATGGGTTACGACGCTTTCGGTTTACCGGCCGAGCAGTATGCCATCCAGACCGGGCAACATCCGGTCGTGACCACCGGTAAGAACATTGCCCGCTACCGCGAACAATTGGACAAACTCGGTTTTTCGTATGACTGGAGCCGTGAGGTGCGGACCTGCGACCCGAAATATTACCATTGGACGCAGTGGGCATTCATAAAGATGTTCCATTCCTACTATTGCGCTGACAAGCAGCAGGCGCGGCCCATCGCGGAACTCGTCGGCATGTTCGAAAAGCGCGGTAGCGCGGGGCTCAACGCGGCATGCACCGAGACACTGCACTTCGCCGCCGCCGAGTGGAACGGGTGGAATGAGGCGCAGCGCGAGGACGTGTTGCAAAACTACCGGTTGGCTTTCCGGGCCGACACGATAGTCAATTGGTGCCCAACTCTCGGCACGGTGTTGGCCAACGACGAAGTGGTCGGCGGATTGTCGGAGCGCGGCGGCTATCCTGTCGAGCAAAAGATCATGAAACAGTGGTCGTTGCGCGTAACTGCTTACGCGCAACGCCTGTTGGACGGCCTCGACGCCCTCGAATGGAGCGAATCGCTCAAAGAGATCCAACGCAACTGGATCGGCCGCTCGGAAGGAGCCCGGATGTTTTTCGACCTG
>JAITVB010000060.1 GCA_031286025.1 Rikenellaceae bacterium | reverse complement strand
GTGAAGACGGGCCGACGCACCACGGGGTATTTGATATCGCCTACCTGCGGAGCATCCCGATGATGACCGTCACCGCGCCGATGGACGAGTGCGAATTGCGAAACCTGATGTATACGGCTTCGCTCGGCGGACGGGGCCCGTTCTCGATTCGCTATCCGCGGGGACGGGGCGTGTCGACCGACTGGCGGAAACCATTTCGGGAAATCCCCATCGGAAAAGGCAGGATGCTGCGCGAAGGCGACCGTATCGCCGTAATCTCGGTCGGCCCCGTCGGAAACACCGTCGCCAAAGTAATTGAACAAGCCGCGGCCGAAGGCATCGAGGCAGGCCACGCCGATCTGCGTTTCATCAAACCCCTCGACGACACTCTCTTGGAACATATCGCCGACCGCTACCGGCAGGTGATCACTGTCGAAGACGGCGGGGTCGACGGCGGGGCGGGCAGCGCCATCCTCGAATGGTTCGGCCGCCGCGGCTATCCTATCCCCATCCGTATGTTGGGCGTTCCCGACCGTTTCGTCCAACACGGTTCGATCGGGGAACTACAACGCATCTGCGGCTTCGACGCCGAAGGCATCCTGGCCGCCATCCGAAAATTTGCCGACGAAACTTTCTAAAAAATCCACCCGATGAAAAGACATATCCTTGCCTTGACCTTATCGACTGCTGTTATGGGATTTTTCTTCTCCTGCGATGAAAAGGCCGCCCTGTCCCAAGGGTTGGTCATCGACAACCGCCTGACCGACGCCGAAAAAGCCACCGGCCTGTTTACTACCGAAGTAATGTGGAAAATGGGGCGTATCGGCGATTATCTGCTTTCGCCCGACGGGACGACGGCGCTCTATTCGGCCACCTATTACAATATGGAAGAGAACCGGAGCGTGGTCAACCTCTACACCGTGCCCGTGGACGGCGGCCCCCCGGTAGCTCTGACCGACAACGGCGGTAAGGATTTCTCTCCCCGGTACGGCGCCGATGGCCAGGCGATCTACTTCCTGAGCGACCGTAGCGGCGACGTGCAACTGTGGGTGTCGCACGACGGCAAGATCACACAGTTGACCGCGATCGGGGGCGGCATCGAAGGCTACGGTATCGCCCCCGAGGGCGGGAAAATCTGGTATGCCCGCCGCGTGCAGGTCGACCCGATGACCACGGACCTTTATCCCGACGCCCCGAAATCGAGCGCGACGATCTACGACGACCTGATGGTACGCCACTGGGACCGTTGGGAAGACGGCAGTTACAGCCATATTTTTGTCGCCGATTTCGACGGCACGAAACTTTCGAACGACAAGGACATCCTCGACGGCGAATCGTGGGACGCTCCGATGGCTCCCTACTTCGAAACCTCGGAGATCTCGTGGAACCGTGCCGGAACCGTCCTCGCCTACACCTGCAAAAAACTCCGCGGGGCCGAGTATGCCGTCAGCACCGACTCCGACGTTTTTCTCTATGACGTCGCCACGAGCACGACCCGCAACATTACTTCCGGGATGCCCGGTTACGACAAATACCCGCGCTTCTCGCCCGACGGCACGAAAGTCGCCTTTTCGAGCATGGAACGCGCCGGCAACGAATCGGACAAAAGCCGCCTGATGGTGTGCGACCTCGCCTCGGGGCGGATCACCTGCCTTACCCGCGATTTCGACTACAACGCCGACCAGATCGGTTGGGACGGCAACGATGCGCTGATCTTCATCGCCCCGATCCGCGCCACCCACCAAATCTGTCGCGCCACGCTCGACGGCACCGTTAAAGTCCTCACCGAAGGCCGCCACGATTTCAACGGCTTTTGTAAGACAGGCGATCACATGATCGCACCTAAAACGACGCTTTCGATGGCCACCGAACTTTTCGTCGTGGATCCGGCCTCGGGCACCGACCGCCAACTCACTTTCGAAAACAAGGAAGTTTACGATAATATCAGGATGGGCGAGGTGCAGGAACGCATCGTGCGCACCACGGACGGCAAAGAAATGCTCGTGTGGGTGATTCTGCCCCCCGACTTCGACCCGGCCAGGAAATATCCCGCACTGCTCTACTGCCAGGGCGGCCCGCAAAGCGTCGTGAGCCAATTTTGGAGTTTTCGATGGAATCTTCAATTGATGGCGGCACAGGGTTATGTGGTCGTTGCGCCTAACCGCCGCGGCCTCCCCTCGTTCGGGCAGGAGTGGCTCGACCAGATCTCGGGCGATTACAGCGGCCAGAACATCCGCGACTACCTGAGCGCCATCGACGACGTGGCCAAAGAGCCATGGATCGACGCCGACAAGTTAGGTTGCGTCGGCGCCAGCTACGGAGGATACTCGGTCTACTATCTGATGGGCAACCACCACAAACGTTTCAAAGCCTTCATCGCCCACTGCGGCATGTTCAACTTCGAAAGCATGTACGGCTCGACCGAAGAACTCTGGTTTCCCAACAACGATCTCGGCGGCCCCTACTGGAGCAACGATCCCATCGCCAAACGCTCCTACGCCAACTCGCCCCACAAGTTCGTCCGGAACTGGGACACCCCCCTTCTGATCTTCTCGGGCCTGAACGACTTTCGTATTCCCTACACCGAAAACCTGCAAGCCTTCACCGCCGCCCGGCTGATGGGAGTACCCGCACGCTTAGTCACTTTCAGCGACGAAGCCCATCAAATCTTCAAACCCCAAAACTCCCTGGTCTGGAACCGCGAATTCTTCGCCTGGCTCAACCAATATGTCAAAGGGGAACCAACTCCTCATTGAGGTTAACACAAACAGTCTCCTGCCGGCACTTTTTGTAAAAAGTACCGGCAGGAGACTGTGCAAAGCCTTATCATGTGACCGCGACGGGATTCGAACCCATATCACCAGAACCGGAATCTGGCATTCTATCCTTTGAACTACGCAGCCTTGAAATCGGCGACGGGGAACGGGTCGTGCCTAATCCCGGCCCCGGCAAGCGCTCGACTTATTTTTCGGCCATAAAGGGAACGGGCTTGAGATATTCGCCCGATTCGAGCTTGTTACGGCATTTGTTGAAGCATTCGAGGGTGTATTTTACATCGTCGAGGGTGTGTACAGCGGTGGGGATGATGCGCAGAATGATTTCACCCTTCGGGATCACCGGGTAGACAACGACGGAACAAAACAAGTCGAAATTTTCGCGCAGGTCGACCACGATGTTGGTGGCTTCTTCGACGCCGCCTTTCATGTAAACCGGAGTGACGGGTGAAAGGGTGCCGCCGATCTCGAAACCGTGATCGCGGAAACCTTGTTGGATAGCGTTGACGATGGTCCAGAGCTGCCGGCGGTATTCGGGGTGCGCTTCGATCAATTCGAGGCGTTTGAGCAACCTGATCACCATCGGCATGGGCAGCGACTTGGCATAGGTTTGCGAACGCATGTTGTAGCGCAGGAAGTCGATAATATATTTCGAACCCGAGATAAAGCCCCCGATGCCGGCCATCGACTTGGCGAAAGTACCGAAGTAGAGGTCTATGTCGTCCATCACGCCGAAATGTTCCGACGTACCGCGGCCGTTCGGCCCCATCGTGCCGAAGCCGTGGGCGTCGTCGACCAGGATGCGGAAGTCAAAATCCTTTTTCAGTTTGACGATTTCGTTGAGTTTGCCGAGGTCGCCCTTCATTCCGAAGACGCCCTCGGTGACGAGCAGGATACCGCCGCCGGTTTCTTCGACCATTTTGGTGGCACGTTCGAGCTGCTTGCGGCAATTGTCGATATCGTTATGCGGGTAAACGAAACGCTTGCCCGGGAACAGGCGCAACCCGTCGATGATGCAGGCGTGGGACTCGGAGTCGTAGACCACCACGTCATGGCGAGTCAGCAGGGTGTCGATCACCGAGATCATCCCCTGATAGCCGAAGTTGAGCAGGAAAGCGTCCTCCTTCTTTTCGAAAGCAGCCAAACGGCGTTCGAGTTCTTCATGCCATTGGGTCTGTCCGCTCATCATGCGGGCACCCATCGGGGCAGCCAGACCGAATTGAGCGGCGCCTTCGGCGTCGGCCTTGCGCACTTCGGGGTGGTTGGCCAACCCGAGGTAGTTGTTGAGGCTCCAGTTCAGGACTTCGCGTCCGCGGAACTGCATCCGCGGCCCGATGGGGCCTTCGAGTTTCGGGAAAGTAAAATATCCGTGACCCTGGGCCTGGTACTTGCCGATCGGCCCGCCGGAATGTTTTTTGATCCTGTCGAAAATATCCACGATCCTTGTTTTTAAAGGTTTTTTAGCCTTCTGCGAAAATCCCGGAAGCATGTATTCGAACCGGGAAAGGCATTTCTTTAGCGGTGTAAAAGTACAACCTTTTTGTGATAACTGGAAGAAAATGCAATATATTTTTTCTCGGCTCGTTAAAATTACGTAACTTTGTGCCGTTTTGCAGCGCACCGCCTAAAACCCCGGGAAAGAAATGAGACCAAGAGTCAGCGCATTGTGTTTTGTGATCGTTGTGTGTGTCCTGTTCGCTTCGTGCGGCCTCATCAAGCGGGGCCTCAAGAGCAGCCGGGACGCCTTGTCGTTTTCGTACAACAAGGTTCTCAAGAGCAACGATCAGGAACTGATGTACAAAACGGCCATCGACTACTACCAGGCCAAACGTAACGAAAAGGCCCTCTACCTGTTCAACACCGTTTCGGCCTACTATGCCGGGACGCTGCGCGAAGACACGATCAGTTTCTACTCGGCCATCTGCAGTTTCCGCATGGGCGATTTCGAAACAAGTGCCGAGCAGTTCAACGCTTTCCGCCGCAAATTCGGGCGCAGCCCTTTCATCGAAGAGGCCGAATACCTGATCGCGATGGGCTACTACTACGCCTCGCCCCCGGCCGACCGCGACCAGTCGCCCTCGAAGATGGCGATCCTTTCCTTTACCGAATACCTGGGTCGCTACCCCAACAGCAACAAACGCGAACAGGTGCTCGAATACATCGACGAACTGGTTCAGAAACTGTGGGACAAATCGTTGCTCAACGCCAAAGTCTATTATAATATCGGGTATTACAACTCGGCCATCCATGCGTTCAACACCGCCCTTGAGGACTATCCCGAAACCAACCACCGCGAAGAGATACTCTTTCTGCTGACCAGATCGGCCTATCTCTATGCGATCAACAGCATCGAGGCGATGCAGCACACCCGCTATCTCGACATGGTCGACTACTATTATAATCTGATCTCGGAATACCCTGCCACGAAATACATGAAAGAGTCTGTGAAAATGTACGACGACGTGCAGCAGGCCCTCAAACAATACAACCCCGCCGCGGAAGAAGAACCCGCCGGCGAAGCCACAGCCTTAAAATAATCCGACGCAACAGTTATGGAAGCAAAGAAAAACGCCGTTCCGACCAACACCGTGACGCGCAACCTGACCGATCTCGATGCGCAGACCGGTAACATCTACGAATCGGTTTCGGTTATCTCCCGCCGGGCCAACCAGGTGAGCAACGAGGTGAAACAGGAGCTGAGCAAAAAACTGTCCGAATTCTCGACCGTCAACGACTCGCTTGAGGAGACCTTCGAAAACCGCGAGCAGATCGAAATTTCGAAATACTACGAACGGATGCCCAAGCCGACACTCGTGGCTACCGAGGAATTTCTGGAAGGGGGAATTTATTTCCGGCGCAAAGACGAAGTATAGCACGTCCCGGAATCGTTTGGGTCAGCGCGTTAGCCCGTTGATCCAAACGATTCGCCTTTAAACCTTTCACAATGCTTCAGGGCAAAAAGATCATTCTCGGGGTAACGGGCAGCATCGCAGCTTATAAGGCCGCGATGCTCATTCGTTTATTGGTGAAAGAGAGGGCCGAAGTCAGGGTTGTGATGACTGCTCTGGCCAAGGAATTCATCACGCCCCTCACGTTGGCCACCCTGTCGAAAAATCCGATCGCGGTCGAATTTTTCAATCCCGAGAACGGTACGTGGAACTCGCATGTCAGCCTCGGAGAGTGGGCCGACGCCCTGTTGATCGCCCCTGCCACGGCCAATACGATCGGTAAAATGGCGGGCGGCGTGGCCGATAACCTGTTGGTCACCTCCTTTCTCTCGGCCAAGTGCCCGGTTTTCGTCGCCCCGGCAATGGATCTCGACATGTATCGCCACCCCTCGACCCGGCGCAACCTCGACACCCTGCGCAAGTGGGGCAACCACATCATCGAACCCGCCAACGGCGAACTCGCTAGCGGCCTCACCGGCAAAGGCAGGATGAAAGAACCCGAAGCCATCGTCGCTTACCTGACGGATTTCTTTTCGAAAAAAAGAACATTGGCCGGTAAACGAATCCTCGTTACGGCCGGCGCCACCGTCGAACCGATCGACCCGGTACGCTTCATATCCAATTATTCGACCGGCAAAATGGGCTACACCTTGGCCGACACTTTGGCCGACCGCGGCGCCGAGGTGACCCTCGTTACCGGACAAGCCACCGCCCAACTCAAAAATCCGTCGATAAAAGTCGTAAAAGCCTTGTCGGCCCGGGAAATGTATGCCGCCGCCTCAGGACTTTTTCCATCGTCGGACGCCGCCGTCCTCTGCGCCGCCGTCGCCGACTACACCCCCGCAAATCCTGCGGATCAAAAGATTAAAAAATCGGCCGGTGAATGGATCCTCGAACTCACCCGCACCCCCGACATCGCCGCCGAACTCGGACAACAAAAACGCCCCGGCCAAATCCTCGTCGGCTTCGCCCTCGAAACCAATAACGAAAAGGAAAACGCCCACCAAAAACTTGTGCGCAAAAACCTCGATCTGATCGTCCTCAACTCCCTCCAGAACCCCGGAGCCGGTTTCGGTCACGACACCAACCAAATCGAGATCCTCGACAAAAAAGGCCGTTGGACCCCCTACCCCCTCCAATCCAAACCCCAAGCGGCAAACAACATCACCGACCGCCTCGAAGAACTGCTCGCCGAAGACGAGGCATAGGTGACCGCGCAGACATTGAACGGTCTTGTTAAAATAGAGTAACCTCCATAGCGGCACCTATGAAGATACTTTTCCTCACAGCAGGGTTTTCCTGCGCAGGCAGACGTAATACCCAGGAAACCGGCTACGCCCTCTGCGTCGAGCATCTTGCCGGGATCACGGGCCGGAATAACAGTGTGTATATCTATAACACCTGCTTCTGGAACGATGAGATCCGATGCGGCGATTACACCATCGTTAGGCGGCGGCTACCGGATGTGCTGAAAAGCATAAGACCGGGCGACATACTGCGCGGCATAAAGTATGCCTGCGGTGTCCGGGAAGTGAAATTAAGCAGGCGGTTCGAACTGCTCAAATACTTCGTTTTCGGGGGATACGCCGACGGTGTGATCAGGCGTCTGAAGCCCGACATAATCCACATCCACGGTCTGATGGGGCCAACATACCCATGATCGTCTCGGCCGTCAGAAGCGGCTGTCGGCTTATGCTTACCGCCCACGGTCTCTATTCGCTTAGCGAAACCGTCGCCCTTACGGGGTTCGAAAAGAAATTCGAATTCGACGCGTTGAGTTTTCTTGTCCGGGCCAGTGTCGTGGTTTCGGTCGTGAGCAGCGGGATGAAAAAGGTTGTCGAGCAGTACATCAGCGGCGGCCGCGACATCGAATCGCTGAAAGTCGTGCTTAACCCGATAAAAGTGGGAGCCTGCTCCGCTCTAAACAAAGCACGGAAGAAACGGATCATTTGTGCGGGCAGCCTTTCCGCACTCAAAAACCAAGGGCAGTTGATTCGCGCCTTGGCTTCGATAGCCCCCGAAACCAAAGAAGGCTTGGAAGTGATGTTCGCCGGAAAGGACACGATGGGCGGTGAATTGCAGCGGTTGGCCGCCGGTGCAGGGGTGGACGACATGTGCCGCTTTCCCGGTCAGTTGCCCAGGGAACGCATTTTGGAGCTTATGGGCGAGTCGCACTGCGTCGCGATGATGAGCCTTTCCGAAGGATTCGGACTTCCAGTGGCCGAAGGCTATTCTATGGGGTTGCCGGCGATGTTTTTCGGCGATGTCTACGCTGCGGCCGACTTCGACGACCCGGGATGTGCGCTGATTATGGAAGATCATTCGGACGAGTGTGGCGAAAGCCATCAACGAGATATTCGCCAGAGAATGGGACAGGAACCACATCCGGCGCTTTTCCGACAAGTTCGGCGAAGCGGCCATCGGCGGCGAATACGCCCGGATATATTCCGCCCTTCAGCCATCCGCCATTACTTCGGGAGAGATCTATTCCTTTCTCGGGGACTATTTCTGCCGGAAAAACAAGGGATAATCCCGGTCAAGCAGATTTACGCAGACAGCCTTGTTCCGCGGTTTTTCGCAAGGTTTCAGATAATTTGCAACGATAATAACATCTCTTGAGTTATCTGAAACCCGTGCAAAAAGTGGCACTCCTTCAGGTACGGCCCCAAGTGCATGGGCTACCTTTCCGCCAAAATCCACCCCGATTTATCCGAAGAGGCTGTTGACGAATGTTTGGCGGTTGAACGTCCGGAGGTCGTTTATACCTTCGCCGACGCCGATGTATACGACGGGGATTTTGAATCGGTCGGAGATCCCGATAACCATTCCGCCTTTGGCGGTTCCGTCGAGTTTGGTGATGGCGAGCGAGGTGACCCGGGTGGCCTGGGTGAACTGTTTGGCTTGTTCGAAGGCGTTTTGGCCGGTCGAGCCGTCGAGGACGAGCATCACCTCGTGGGGGGCGTCGGGGACTACCTTCTGCATCACGTTTCGGATCTTGGTAAGCTCGTTCATCAGCCCGATTTTGTTGTGGAGCCGTCCGGCGGTGTCGATCAGCACGATGTCGGCGCCGTTGGCCTTGGCCGAGGTGAGGGTGTCGAAAGCGACGGATGCGGGGTCGGAACCCATTTCCTGGCGCACTAAGGTGGCTCCGGCACGCTCGCCCCAAACGGCGAGTTGGTCGATGGCTGCGGCGCGGAAGGTATCGGCGGCGCCGATGTAGACTTTTTTACCGGCTTTGACCCATTGTGCGGCGAGTTTGCCGATGGTGGTGGTTTTGCCGACGCCGTTGACGCCGACGACCATGATGACGCAAGGGCCGTCGATGGTTTTTTCACGGAAGAATCCGCCTTCGGCACTGGTCTGGTTTTCTTCGAGCAAAGCGGCGATCTCTTCGCGCAGGATGGCGTTGAGTTCGGCGACGTTCATATATTTGTCCCGGGCTACGCGGGCCTCGATGCGACGAATGATCCCGACGGTGGTTTCAACGCCGACGTCGGAGGTGATGAGCACCTCTTCGAGGTTGTCGAGTACTTCGTCGTCAACACGCGATTTCCCGGCTACTGCACGCGCCAATTTCGAAAAAACGCCTTCTTTGGTCTTTTCGAGGCCGCGGTCGAGGATCTCTTTTTCCTCGTTATTGTGATTTTGGTCTTTTTTGGAGAAAAAATCGAACAGTCCCATAGCGATGATTACTTGCAAAACGCAAAGGTAAGCAATTTACGGGAGACTTTTTGTTTTTGGCGGGGAAGATATCCGCGGGAGCTATTCGAGCCGCTTGAAATAGTAAAGCTCGTGGTCGGGCAGGAGTTCGGGATGGAGGATGCGGACCAGGTCCTTGAGCACCATTTGCGGGGCGACGGTCCCCGATTCCCAGAAATCGCTGCCGCCCATTGGGGTTTGGCGGGCGTTGTTGTTGTAGACATGGCCCTGCCTCACGGCGGGGATGTTGCCGAACTTGGGGTTCAGGGCCATTACCTCGGCCAACGAGTTAGCGCTGCCGGGGCTTAACCAGAACTGCGCTTTCGAGGCGAGGATGTAAGCTTCTTCGGAACTGATCGGGCGCGAACGGTCGCTGTCGTCGCCACGGCACACATAGTCGCCGCCGGCGTCGTCGATCAGGCGCACGATATAACTCCGATCGCCCGGCACAAACCACGCGTCGCGCCATGGGGCGTTGAGCATCACACCCGGACGTGAAACGGCCGCCTGCGCCAGTTGTCTGACTTCCTCGTATTCTTTTTCAATGTCGGCATAGATAGCGGCGGCCTGTGGGCGCCGGTCGAAAAATTCACCTGTCGCCACCAACCATTCGGCTTTGCCCAACGGCGAGTTTTCAAGATAGTCGCCGACGTAGACCACCTTGACTCCCAATTCGCGCACCTTATCGGTGACGAGCGAATTTTCGCCCTGCACGCCGTAGATGAACAGCACATCGGGCGCAAGTTCGGTCAACAATTCATAATTCAGCCCGCTTTCATAGCCCACGTCGCGTACCTCTCCACGACTGAATCTGCTTTGTATCAGCGGATTGGATATATATTGCACTCCCGATACGCCCACGATGCAACTGTCGCGTCCGAGCGTATCGAGCAGCGCCACGTAGGTCGACGACATGCAAATCACCCGCCGCAACGGTACTTCTACGACAATTCCCGGAAATCCGTCGGGGGCTTTTTCGCCGCCTCGCGAGAGGAAATAGAGCATTTCCACTCCGCGGGCACCCTGCCACGGTTCGCGCACTTGCAGGATCGTGCTCCGGCCGCAGGCATAAAGATCGAAGCCGCCAGCCCGGCTCGGGGTGTAGATACGGTCGTAGGCGTCGAGCGAAAACAAGTCCGCACGGCCGCTTCCGCAACCGGCAAGTGTCAGCGCACCGAGCAATATGACGAAAAGGCGTTTCACTGCTTCCGGGTCTTTGCTTCCAGTAAAAAATCGACGGTCAGCAGGGCCAACAGGCCAAAATAACCGACCGAATGAGTGATGACGCTTCGGACGAGTTTCACCGTCAGGCAAATGAAAATGACGGCCGAAGCCAGTTCCGCCTCAGGCAGTTCCCGAAAATGACGCAAACGCCCGATGGCCGCAGGGGCTGAAACCGCCACATAATACCCCAATGCCGCCACCGTCAGCCAATGGCCCACGGCCAGGAAATCGTCGCGGCGGAGCAGCGCACCGAGGACAACTCCTGCGACGACGATAAGCGTGTTGACGGCCTGTGGCGGAAAGTGAGGGCGGGACATGCGGCGGTTTCAGCTTCGACGGGCAAAGCCCAGGTAATAGAGCAGTGTGGCGATGGCCGAAAGTGCAGCCACGAGATAAGTGCGGGCGGCCCATGACAGGGCCTCGCGAGCCTGGTTTGCTTCGACGCCCTGTAACGTGCCGCTATCCTTAAGCCAGACCATAGCGCGGTGCGAAGCATTGTATTCGACCGGCAGGGTGACGATACTGAAGAGCGCCGAAGCCCCTAATAGCCCGATCCCGAGCCAGAACAGCGCCGGAAAAGTATTGATCAGCACCAACCCCAGAATGATCACCCACGTCACAATCGACGATGAAAAGGTCATCACCGGTACCATCGCCGAGCGGAACTTCAACGGAGTATAGCCGCGAGCATGTTGCACGGCGTGTCCGCATTCGTGTGCGGCGACGGCTGCGGCCGAGACAGAGTTGCCGTTATAGACATCGGGGCTGAGATTGACCGTGCGGGTAGCGGGGTTGTAGTGGTCGGTCAGGCGGCCCGGCGTGGAGAGCACCGTTACATCGTCGATCCCATTGTCGCACAGCATTCTTTCGGCTACTTCACGACCGGTGAGCCCACCGGGAAAGGCTACTTTGGCATATTTTTTGAACACTGACTGCAACCGGGCCTGTACGATAAAACCGACGACGGCCACAATGATGATCAGGAAAAACTGAGCAGAGTGTGACATCAGAAATTGTTCCATATCCACAAAAAGATTAATCGTCCTCCAAGTATAACCGTGCATGGGACATTTGTCTTTGCAGTGCAAAGAAAGCGATTTTTGGCGGTTTTCGGAAGAAATCGGGCCAGATTCGGGCAACATTCGTATATTTGCAGAGGGAAAAGTTTTCGTCGCATGAGGTCCGTCAAGGCCGAGCGCCGATAGGTGCGGGACGGAATCCCATAGCGCGTTTCCAAACAAATGGCGTGAAGAACCGGAATAAACGCGAAGCTAAAAATTTCATTTCCCGGGACTGACTTTGATTTAAACCGTTGATTATGTTGGACGATCAGATAGCACAAGCACTGGAGATCCTCCGCCGAGGCGGAATCATCCTATACCCCACCGACACCGTTTGGGGAATCGGCTGCGACGCCACAAACGCCGCCGCCATCGACCGCATCTACACCCTCAAGCAACGTGTCGACAAAAAAAGTATGATTGTGTTGATCGACAGGCCTGACAGCGTATCACGCTACGCCCAAACCGTCCCCGAAATCGCATGGCAACTCTTCGAAGTCGCCGACAAACCCCTGACCCTCATCCTTCCCCAAGGCCGTGGCGTAGCCGAAAACCTCCTCCCCGAAGATGGCTCGATCGCCATCCGCATCCCCGACCACGAATTTTGTAAAAAGCTGACATACAAACTCGGCCGTCCACTCGTGTCAACCTCGGCCAACCTGTCGGGCGAACCGGCCCCGGTCACCTTTTCAGAGATCCCGGCCGAAATCAAAAAGGGCGTGGATGGGGTCATCGATCCTGTCCTCGAAGGAAAACCCACCCGCAAACCGTCGAGTATCATCAGTCTCGGTCCCGGCGGCGAAATCAAGATTCTTAGGGAATGATCGACAAGTGTGTAAATATGAACCGTTGCGTAATGTTGAACCGAAGGATCGTCTCAGGGACTCTGATCTTCCTGCTTGTTTCGTTTGGCGCCAGGTTACAGGGACAGACGCCGGGATCACGATGGGCGATGCCGGTAGCGGCGGCCGGGATGAGCAACTTCTATCTCGTTGACGCGGGAGTATACCGTTGTGAACAGCCCGACGAGGATAGTTTTGCCGAGATGGAACGGATGGGCATCAGTGAGGTGCTCAATCTGCGTAATCTGCACAGCGACAATAAAAAGGCCCGATATACGTCGCTGACACTTCACCATGTCCGAATGCGGGCTGCCGACCCGCGGGCCGACAGGGTCGTCGAAGCGCTTCGTACAATTCGCCTTCGCCGGGGGGATATCGTGGTCCACTGTTGGCACGGATCGGACCGCACGGGGTTGGTTGTGGCGATGTACCGTATCGTCTTCCAGGGATGGAGCAAGAACGATGCCATCGCAGAGTTGGCTGAGGGTGGATATGGTTACCACAGTATCTACCGCGACATTCCCGATTTCATCCGTTCGGCCGATACAGACGAAATTCGGCGACAGGTATTTGACGAATGATTTTTACTCATATTCCACACAGAAAAATATTATGACAGAAACAAACATACAAATGAGGTTCGATGACACCGACATGTTGGGCCACATTAACAACGTCAATCTTCAGCATTACTTTGACCTCGGCAAGACGGAATATTTTCAGAAAGCGCTCGGCCAACCTGTCGGCCGCGGAGAGCAGGGGCTGATCCAGAAGGCGATCCACACCACCTACGAGGCGCAAACCCGCTTGGGCGAACCCATTGCCGTGACCACCGTCATCGAACGGATCGGCAACAAAAGCATCACTTTTCACCAAGAGGTGATCAATACCGCGACGCGCGAGGTGAAAGCGATCAGCACCTCGACCCTTGTGGCGTTCGACTACCGGCTACAACAAACGATCCCCGTCCCGGCCGATTGGCGCCGGATGATCGTCGCCACCGAAGGACCCGAGGTCGAACGGGGGTAAGCGATGTGGCTCACGTTGGCGGTTTTTTCGGCCCTCACCCTTGGTGCGTATGAGGTGACAAAAAAAATGGCATTGGACGGTAACGCCGTCATTCCTGTGCTGTTTTTGAATATCCTGATCAGCACCGTCATTTTTTTGCCGTTTTCCGTGTTATCGGCCGCGACTTCGTTGTTGGACGGAACGCCTGTCCGCGTTGCTCCGATTTCGTTGCTTGCCCACGCAGGGATCTTCCTGAAGGCGATCATTGTGCTTTCATCGTGGCTGTTTGCCTACTTTGCGATGAAACACCTGCCGATCATCGCCGTTACTTCGATCAAATCGACCCAACCCGTGTTTGTGTTGGTCGGCGCGATCCTGCTCTTCGGCGAACACCTCAACGGGTGGCAATGGGCGGGGATGGCGTTGGCGGTCGTCGCGTTGGTCTTCTTTTCGTCAGTGGGCAAACGCGAAGGGATCGGAGCTGAAAACAACCGGTGGATCGTCTTTATTTTCCTGGCAACGCTGCTCGGTGCGGTGAGCAGCCTGTGGGACAAGCATCTGGTGATGGCTTTCGACCGGATGGCGGTACAGGTCTACACGGCTTATTACCAAACGTTGCTGATGATTCCGATTTTTTTCCTGACGTGGTATCCCAAGCGGCGACAAACCACGCCTTTTGTGTGGAGAAGAGCGATTATGTGGATTTCTGTATTACTGACAATCAGTGATTTTGCGTATTTTTATTCGTTGAGCATCGACGAATCGTTGATTTCGGTAGTGTCGACGATCCGCAAGGGCGGGGTGATCGTGCCGTTTGCGGCCGGAGCGGCGATGTTTCGTGAAAAGCATATCGGATGGAAAGCTGCGTTGCTTGCCATTCTGCTGCTCGGGATAGGATTGCTTTACTGGGGTTCCTGACCGTTTACGGTAAAGTTACCCCAAGGGAGCAACGTTTCAGTTTCGCCAAGTGCCGCTTTATTCCGGTTCCGAAAAAACATTGGGCGACGCTTTTAAAAAAGCGACTGTTCCTTTCGGTATGACCAAAGCCCTCCGTACTTACTTCGAAAAAGCCACTTTCCGAACCCCCTTGTTACCTCGGGTATTGAGCACTTCGACCTCAACGATGCCTGTGAGCACATCGACCGCGTCATGCCACCGGTTGAGGCGGAACGTGCGGCGGTACCCGCAGAGGTGGGCCGCGAAGTCGGGCCACCGGCCGCGCCAGTCGGCCGGCATCATCACGTGGCGCAGCACCGTCGGGGCGTTGGTCAGAATGCGCGATTCCTTGTTCGCCCCCTGGTGGAACCACTCGACTTTTGTCACGCGCGCCATCCGTTGCACCTGCCGGGCGAAACCCCGGCCGCCGTTGTTGCTTTCGACCATGGCTACGCGCGTCCGCTGACGATTGAGCATCGCTGCCACAGTCTCTTCGGTATGCTCCATTGTCTCCTGCGTATAGACGACGTCGGTCACATAAACCATCCCCTCGCATGACACGTCGTAACAGACCGAACACAAAAAATCATCGCCCGTGTCGGCCGTGTCGGTGTAGTTCCCTTTCCGTATGACTTCTTCGGGGAGAGCGGTGTAAGTCTGAAACGCATCACCGTAGAGCAACTGGTCGCGGGTGAGCGGCACTCCCTGATACATGCACGAAAACATCACCCGGTCCAATTCGCGCTTTTCTTCCAACAACCGTAGCGAGTGGCGCTCGGGCCAGAGCGGCTCGCCTTCCGGACGCGGGTCGAGCAGGGACGGGACACTCTCCTTGATCGCTTCAAAATTGAGGTGGAACCAATGGTCGGCGGGTACCTCGCCGATCTGGTCCGGCGAGTGGAGGGCAACGATCCGCTCCTTGCGCCCGATGCGCCCGATGAGGTCGTCATCGTTCCATCGGGTGAAGACGATCAATTCGCGGCTCGTGTTGTGCAGGCGGGTGCGCACGACCGACGCATACCAATCCCACGCATTGTCGCGCACGATGGGAGAATTGGCTTCAAGGAGATCTTTGTAAAGGTCGTCGAGGATCATCACGTCGACCGGGTTACCCGTAAGCGGGCCTTCGCGGCCGGTGGCGATCAGGCCGCCGTTGCGGCCAACGACTTCGAACTCTTCGGCCGTACGGGCGTAGCCTTTTTCACCGCCCTGTTTGAGGCGTGAGGCGGGAAAGGCGAAACGATAGTTGCGGCTGTCCATTACCCGTTGTATCTGCCGGTTGAATTTCGCCGCAAGCGAAAAACCATACGAAGCGACAGCAATCCGGTGATCGGGATTGATCCCCAACAGCCACGCCGGCAGCAGCACCGACGCCCCGAGCGACTTGCCGTGTTGGGGCGGCAGGGTGACGATCAGGCGCCGGATCTTCCCAAGTGCAAAATCTTCCAGAATTCGGTAGTAGCTTTCGTGGAAGGGTGCGAAGGTCATCGGCCGGTGGACAAACCGGGCAAAATCGTGCAGATTGCGCCGGGCCAGTTCGGCACGGGCTTCAAGAGGTGTGGGACGATTCATCGCGTGGAGGGTTCTGTTTCTGAAAATTCGGCCAATTCCCTAAGCGTCTCTTCGGACAAGGCCGACAAGTCGGCCCTTTTCGAAAACTTTTCAGAAAGATCGTCGGCTGTTCCCTGCTTCTGTCGCCAAAGATAGGGCGCGCGGTTGGTGAGCACGAAAAAAATAGCGTTCAGATCGGGCGGAAAGACACGGGTCGTTTCGACCTGCTCCTTGAGTACAGGCTCCCCCTCGGGCGAGCGGGTATAGACGATTTTGATTTCGGCGACCTTATAGCCCTTGACCTTTTTGCGTAGCGCCGCCAACGCTTCACCGTAGCAAAGCTTCAAAACGTCGTCGCTCGCGGCCGCCTCGGAGGGTGCTTCCGTTTTGTTTGCGCGGGCCATTACAAAAGAAAGGTTT
This sequence comes from Rikenellaceae bacterium, assembly GCA_031286025.1. Classification (GTDB taxonomy): domain Bacteria; phylum Bacteroidota; class Bacteroidia; order Bacteroidales; family Rikenellaceae; genus JAITVB01. The sequence continues at coordinate 291 of JAITVB010000060.1, read as the reverse complement.
TTAGTTCGCTCCAACTGAAATCGTGGGCGGCATCGGCCCCGTCGATCGACAGCCGGAACTCCCACCACACAGGAACGATGTTCTCGATCGCGCTTTCCGGCCTGCCGGGGGCCGCTTCGTTCCGGCGGTAAATGATCAGTGTGGCGATTAAGGTAGCGCAGCCCTCCGGCGTGTCACATTCCACGCGGCCATTAAAGAATGAGGTACCGTCGTCGAGATTTTCGAGCAACCTGCGGGCTACGGCAGCATAGATTTTGTCAGAAATAATAATCATTTTTTGAACTTTATGGT
>JAITVB010000251.1 GCA_031286025.1 Rikenellaceae bacterium | reverse complement strand
GTCAACGCCTACCTGACGGGCGAGGTCGATCCGGGTCTTTTTGTGGTCACGGGCCACTTGCATGCCGGCGCCGATCCCATTGTGGGAGAAGCCGCGCTGTGGCAGGAGTTGGAACGGTTGAAGCAAACATCGCCCACTGACGAAGAATTACAAAAGGTGCGAAATAAATACGAATCGGGGGTGATCTTCGGCGAGATCAACGTGATGAACAAGGCGATGAACCTTGGTTTTTACGACATGTTGGGTGAACTGCCGCTGATCAATGCCGAAGTCGAACGCTACAAAGCCGTGACTGCCAACGATGTAATGATCAGTTCTCAAAGGGTTTTCAGGGAAGCAAACAGTTGTACCTTGATTTACAAAAGCCGCCATGAATCCCGATAGAACCCGCCAACCCGCGATCCATGTCCCCGATGGGGTTGCCCTGCCGTCCGTCCGCAAGGTAGGTACGCCTTGCGGCATTCCGCTTCACGTGCTTACGACCCCGGGCTTCGAAGTGGCCCGCGTGAGCCTGGTGTTCCGGGCCGGGGTACGTTTTCAGAACCGGCCGTTCCAAGCTTCAGCAGCCCTGAATCTGATGAGCGAGGGAACGGCCCGTTATTCGTCGGCCGAGATTTCCGGAATGATCGACTTCTATGGCGCTTACCTCGATCTGAACCTTGACCGCGACTATGCGGTGATTACCTTGTCGTGCCTGTCGAAATTCCTGCCGACCATGCTCCCATTGGTCGAAGAAGTAGTGTGCCGCCCCGCTTTTTTGTCCGAAGAACTGGCCGTTTACACCGCCAAACGCAAGCAACAGCTGCGCTTGGAACGTGAAAAACCATCGTTCCGCGCCCGTGAAATGTTTTCGGAGGCCCTCTACGGCCAGGATCATCCCTATGGTTGTTATTTCCCCGAAGAAGAATATGATAGACTGACCCCCGAAGCGCTACGTGCGTTTCATCATCAATATTACGTTGCTGAAAATTGCTTTGCGGTGGCGAGCGGCGAACTTTCCGATAACGATCTGTCGGGTATTGTTCACCTGCTCGATGCCGTTCCACAAGGAGTGCAGGCCGGTTTCCCGGAAATCCCTCCACATCCTGATTTCGCTCCGATTCGCACGACGCGTCCCGGTTCGCTGCAATCGGCCATTCGTATCGGCAAGTTGATGTTCCCGCGCTCGCACCCCGATTTCACGGGGATGCAGGTCGTGACGACCCTCCTCGGTGGTTATTTTGGCTCGCGCCTGGTGTCGAATCTACGTGAGGACAAGGGTTATACGTATGGAGTATTTTCGACAATGGTCAATTTTGAGTCGGCGGGCCATCTGGCCGTTTCAACCGAGGTGGCGGCCGAGCATACCGACGACGCCATTGCTGAAATCTTCCGCGAGATGGTCCGCCTGCGAGACGAACCGGTCGGCGGCGACGAACTCGACATGGTCAAAAACATCATCACCGGCGAAATGATGCGCATTCTTGATGGCCCGTTCGGCATTGCCGATGTGACGATCGAAAACATCCAGAACGGGACGGACAATGGCTATCTCGATCGTTTTCTGGCCGAGGTCAAGACGATTACACCCGAGCGAGTACAGGCGCTTTCACGCCGCTACCTCTCTTCTGATAGCTTTGTCCAAGTTATTGTCGGATAGGTATATGGCCCTCGAACAAGCGATTTTTACGCTTGTTCCGATTTGTAATGCGCCCCTTCCATTGCGTAAGGATCTCCTGCGCGAGGGTGAAAATAAAGAGCGGCGGACTTTTGCCCGCCGCTCCTGTATTGTTTTCTCAAAGTTCAACCCCTAAAATTGTTCGAGCACTTCGATGCGTTTGTCGATAGGCGGGTGGGTGGCGAAGAGCGAGCTGAACCCCTTCGATTTTTTCTTGTCGAGCGGATGCTCGATGAAGAGTTGGGCCACATCGTCGCGACTGACGGCTTCGACCCTCGGGTTATCCGAGATCTTGCGCAGGGCGCTCGCCAAGGCGGCCGGGTTCTTGGTCATTTCGGCCGATCCTGCGTCGGCCAGGAACTCGCGCTTGCGCGAGATGGCGAAACGCATCAGCGAAGAAAAGAGGTATCCCAACCCCGCCAACAGCGCAGCCAACAGCAGGGCGACGATAATCCCGCCCCCTTTTTTACCGTTTCCGCGCGGCATGTGGCGCATCATCCGCAGGCTGATCTGGGCGGTCATGGCGAAAATACCCACAAAGACGATCGAAGTGATCAGCAGGTGCACGTCGTGGTTACGGATGTGCGACAGTTCGTGGGCGATCACGGCTTCCAACTCTTGGTCATCGAGCTTCTCGATGATGCCGGCGGTCAAGGTAACGGTGTAGCTGTTCCTGTTGATCCCGCTGGCATAAGCATTGAGCGACGAGTCGCGGATCACGTTGACTTTGGGCATCGGCATCCCCTGGCTCATGCACAGATTTTCGACCAGATTGTAGACGCGCTTGTTATTCTTGCGGTCGAGGGGCCGTGCGCCGGTCCTCTTGCGGATAATCGCCGTATTCGAGAAGTAGGCGATCCCGAACCACAGCGCCACCGCCCCCAACACCCAGGGCAACGCCACGAGGAATGCAGACCAGGTCAGTTCCCGGGCGTTATAGTCATATTGGGATTGGTATTCTCCGTCCATTCCCATCTGGAAAAAGATGAAGAGGAAAACCAGTGTCAACACGAGCACCAACACCGGAAAGAGAACGAGCAAGAGCATCGATTTGGCGTTGTTCCTGCTCTTTTGGGTATGTATTCCGACGTACTCCATTCAGGGAGAGTTGCTTAAAATTCGATTTTGGGAGCTTCTTCGAGCTTGGTGCGCGATTCGCCCAGATCGAACATCAGTTCTTTCCTAAAGCCGAACATGCCGGCGATGATGTTCGACGGGAAAGTCTGCACCCGGTTGTTCAGTTCCTTGGTTGCCGAGTTGAAGTAGCGGCGCACCGAAGCGAGTTTGTTTTCCACGTCCGAGATCTCTTCCTGCAACTGGAGGAAGTTCTGATTGGCTTTCAGGTCGGGATAGGCTTCGAGCGTGATGCGCATACCGGCCAGGGCAGAGGTCAGGGCGTTTTCGGCGACGATCTTTTCGTCGATCGTGTGGGCCTGCATCGCACCGCTGCGGGCAGCCACCACGCGGTCGAAGGTTTCCTTTTCGTGGGCGGCGTAACCTTTCACGCTCGCTACGAGTTGCGGGATCAGGTCGTGGCGCTGTTTCAATTGCACGTCGATATCCGCAAAGGCGTTTTCTCGGTTGTTGCGCAGCTTGACTAGCGAGTTATACGTTCCAATGAACAGAATCACCAACAATATGACGATCCCCAAAATAATCCAAAGTGCCATCATTTCCAGAATTTTTATTAGATAACGCAAAGGTAATGCAAAAAGAGCAACGATCCTTCGCGTCGGTGTTTTTTTATCCGCAAAATACAGGAGCGGGTCTGAAAGTATGGATGTCGGAGGAGGCATTCCGCGAACATTTCCATATATTTGTCTGGTAAACCGTGCCTGACCGATGAACCGAACATTAATAAATAAAAAACATAAGCACAGATGAGAAAAATTGTTGTAACGGTGGCCCCTGTGTGCCACGTGGGAAAAGAGATTCCGGCTGGGTGCCGCAACCCGCTCACGCCCGAAGACATTGCCGATGACGTACTGCGCTGTGCGACAGCCGGGGCATCGATGGTTCACCTGCATGTGCGCGACCTGACGGGCGAACAGACCTTCGATTTAACCCAATTCTCGGCTACGTTGGACCGGATCGCGGCCAAGAGCGACATCATCGTTCAGGCATCGACCGGGGGGCTGTCGTCGCTCTCGCTCGAAGAGCGTTGCGTGTGCCTGAACGAGCCGCGCGTCGAGGTGGCTTCGCTCAATATGGGCTCGGTCAACTTCGGAGAATCGGTGTATGTTAACACCCTGTCCGAGATTCGCTACTGGGCTAGGCGGATGCGTGCCGCGCGCGTGGTGCCCGAGATGGAGATCTTCGACCTGAGCATGGTCGAAACCTGTTCGAAACTGGCCGGCGAAGGCGCTCTCGATCGCCCGATGCACTACAATTTCTGTATCGGCAAAGGTACGGCGAGCAACCTGTCGGACACGCCGCGCAATTTGCTCTATATGACCTCGCTGATGGAGCCGGGCGGGCATTGGGGGTTGAACAACGACCTGATGCAGGATTTCCGGATGTTGGCCTGCGCGTTGGCGATGGGGGCGAGTGTGGTGCGCGTCGGTTTTGAGGATAGCTTTTATTATGCACCCGGGAAACTGGCGGCGACCAATGCCGTGTTGGTCGAAAAACTGGTTGAACTCATCCGGATGATGGGTCTCGAACCCGCTACGCCACAGGAAGCACGGCAAATTTTCGGGCTCGATAAATTGCGTGGATAGCGATGGCTATGCTGACTTTTTCGGAATTGATCGCTCGGCTTCCGGAGCAGGAAAGCGAGGTCGCCCGGCAGCAAATCGTAGAATTACTAAAACGTTCAGGCATTCGGATCGCCGTGTTGGACGACGACCCGACCGGTATCCAGACCGTTCACGACTGCCTGCTGCTGACCAATGACCGACCGGCCAATGTGGCGACGGCAATGGCCGCTGCCGAGCCATTTTTCTACCTGTTGACCAACACCCGGTCGATGACGGCCGCCGATGCCGAACACACCGTGCGTCGCGGGATGGATGCGATCCTCGATGCCAACGGCCCGGCCGGCCATCCGCTGATCTTCATCAGCCGCAGCGATTCGACCCTGCGCGGCCATTTTCCATTAGAACCAACGGTGATGCGCGCCGTGTTGGACGAACGGGGCGTGCGGGTCAACCTGCCGGTGTTTTTCGTCCCCTCATTTTTCGAAGCGGGGCGGCACACGGTTGACGACGTGCACTATATGCGCGATGGCGAGGCGATGATCCCTGTGGCCGACACCGAGTTTGCACGCGACAATGTGTTTGGGTATCGTCATTCGAACCTGAAAGGGTATATCCTCGAAAAATCGGCGTACAGTATACAGGAAGCGTGCATCGGCCACTTGCCGTTGGAATTGTTGCGAGGCGAATCACCGGCCGCGATTACGACACGGATCGAGACCCTGCGCGATTGCGCCTACGTCACGGTCGACGCGATGGATTACGGCGACTTGCGAAAATTTTCGATCGCCCTGCTCAGCCTGCTTGAAAAGAGCAGGGGAAGCGTCGTGTTGCGCACCTCGTCGTCGCTGCCCAAAGCTCTGAGCGGGATCGAAGACCTGCCGCTGTTAGACCGCGCGATTTGCGCCCGGCGGAGTGGCCCGGGCCTGTTCATCGTCGGTTCGCATGTGCGGAAAACTACGCAACAGTTGCAAGCGCTGCTTGCCGCCCCCGGGGTCGAAGGCGTGGAGATCGATATCCTGAGCGTGCTTGGCGCGCCCGAAAAGTTGCTGCCGGAAGTGTTGGAAAAGCTGAAAAATCTGTATGACAGGGGAACGGTGGGGGCAATTTACACCTCGCGCGAAGAACTGCGGTTGGACGATCCTGCAGCCCGACTCGGAATGGGGCAGAAAATTTCGGCCTTTCTGGTAAAAATCGTGCAGTCGTTGCCGTTTCAACCCGCTTACCTCGTGTCGAAGGGGGGAATCACCTCGCACGATATCCTTACGACCGGCCTCGGCATCGAACGCGCCCGCGTGTTGGGGCAAATCCTGCCGGGTGTCCCGGCGTTGCTCACCGGCGACGATAACCGCTATCCGCAGATGCCCTTTATCATCTTTCCGGGTAACGTCGGTACCGAAGAAGCACTCCGGGAAGTTTTCGAAAAGTTACGCTGATGTATCGAATCGCCATAGAACAGCCCGGTTGGAGAACAGGGCTGTTTTTTATTTCGGGATTATCGCCCTGCTTTATGTCCCATTACGGGTGCCGCGCTAACACGGGCCGGATGTCCGCATCAGCAACAATTCCGAAAGGCGGGTGTTGTTTTGCCGCAAAAAAGGTGTAACTTTGTTTCAAAACTGACCTTATATGAAACATTTGACCCCTTGGGCATGCTGCCTTGCGTTGGCCACCCTGTGCGCTTGTGGCAACGGAAAGGAAAGAGAAGTAAAACCCTCATCAATGGGCAAGCCGTTCGAAGTATTCGCGTCGATGCCCGAAACCCTGTGGAAAGGTGAGGTCGGCGACACCCTTCGGGCCATCCTCCAGGACGAGGTGCCGATGCTCAACCAGATCGAACCGTTGGTGGATCTCTATTACATCGTCCCCGGCGCCATGACCGGCATCACGGCCAGGCACCGGAACATATTGACGGTCGAGGTCGCCTCTGCAGCCTATTCCGAACCGGCGATGAATGCCGAATACGACCTGACGTCACGTCCCCAGATGGTCGTCCGCATCACCGGTCCGTCGGACAGCGCCGTGGTCGCTTACATGGATCAGAACCGTGAAGCGCTTCAGAGGGTGTTCGAAATCACCGAACGCGACCGTTTCGTGGCACTGGCTCGGAACTCCTCGTCCGAGTCGGTCAATCGGACGATCAAGGAGATGTTCGGAATTGACATCGCCTTGCCCAGGGGATACAAAATCGGGAAAACAGGCAAGGATTATATCTGGATTACCTATGAAATGCCCATTGCCAGCCAGGGATTCATGATCTATACCTATCCGTTCGACGGGCGCAATGACTTTTCACTCGAATCGCTTACGGCCCGACGCAACGAATTCGTGAAGAACATTCCGGGCCCCAGCGGCCAATCGTACATGACCACCTATACCGGAATGGGCCCCGAAAGAACATCGTTCCGGATCGACGGACGGTTGTGGTTCGAATTGCGCGGCTTTTGGGAACTGGGCGGCGGCGACTATATGGGCGGTCCGTTTGTTAACTACACCACCATCGACGCGACCAACCGGCGATTAGTGGCGATCGACGGCTATGTCTACTCGCCCAAGCAGGGCAAGCGCAATTACCTGCGCCAGATCGAAAGCGAGGTCTTTACGATCAAACTGCCGGATGACACGACTTCCACTCTGCATCTGGATGCCGACACCATTCCCGCGGTGCCCGTCACACGCTAACAGCTCGCATTCCGTTATGCACGGCCGGCCCTGTCCTTTCGGGATGGTCGTAGCTCCGTTTCGGGTTGGGTCACAGGTACTGTGCCGATGCGGCCATTGGCTCGCGCACCCGCCTGTCAGGAAAATGGCGTTGAGAAATCTGCGCACTAACGATGGGACGCGTTTGCAGTTTTAAAAAATAAAGCTACCTTTGCGGTCGCATTTTGTGCAAAAACATTAAAAAAACAAGTATGAACCAGTACGAAACCGTTTTCATTGCCACCCCGGTGCTGTCCGATGTACAGCTCAAGGAATTGGTTGGCAAATTCCGCGGTACCATTACCGAAAACGGAGGCCAGATCGTCCACGAGGAAGACTGGGGGCTGAAGAAACTCGCCTACCCGATCCAAAAAAAATCGACCGGCTTCTATTACCAGATTGAGTTCAAAGCCGAGGGCGACCTCATCGGGAAACTCGAAACCCAGTATCGCCGCGACGAGCGCGTCATCCGCTTCCTGACCTTCAAAATGGACAAGTATGCTGTGGAATATGCTCTCAAACGCAGAAGTCAAACCGCTAAAAAAGAGGAGGAATAACCATGGCTGCACCTTCGTCGGAAATCAGATATCTCAACCCGCCCACGGTCGAGGTCAAGAAGAAAAAATATTGCCGTTTCAAAAAGAGCGGCATCAAGTACATCGATTACAAGGATCCCGAATTCCTCAAGAAGTTCCTGAACGAACAAGGGAAAATTCTGCCTCGCCGCCTGACCGGTACCTCGCAGAAATACCAGAAAAAGGTGGCTACTGCCGTAAAGCGCGCCCGCCATTTGGCGATCCTGCCTTTCGTAACCGATATGTTCAAATAATTAATCGAGAGGAGAAGCCATGGAAATCATACTGAAAAAGGATGTGGAGAACCTGGGTTACGCGAACGATATCGTGATCGTGCGTCCGGGCTATGCCAACAACTACCTGATCCCGCAGGGTTACGCCACCGCCGCCACTCCGTCGGCCAAGAAAGTGTTGGCCGAAAACCTGCGCCAACGCGCCCATAAGGATGCCAAGATCCTGGCCGACGCACAGGCTAAGGGCACTTCGATCTCGGATGTGAAGATCGCACTGACGGCTAAGGCCGGCGAAAACAACAAGATCTACGGTTCGGTGACTTCGGCCCAAGTGGCTGAAGCACTCCAGGCCAAAGGCTTTGAAGTGGACAAGAAGGCGATCACGCTCGAACCGATCAAGGAGTTGGGTTCGTACACCGCCATCGTAAAGCTTCACCGCGACGTGAAAGCCGAAGTGCCTGTCGAAGTGACAGCCGAAGAACAGGAATAATCGTTGCTCGAATGTTTGAAAAGGGGCCTCTGCTGCACGCAGAGGCCCCTTTCCTTAATTCCACCGCAGGCGGATCAGCCGATATATTGCTTTTTGGCTTGCGGCTTGATGCTAGTCAGGTCGGCGATCTTGATCGGCTGGCCCGAGTCACAACTCTTACGCGCGGCGATCCCCACTAAGCATGAAAAGGCGCCGTCGCGGATTCCGGCCGCCTGATGATACGGGTCTTCCGGCAGGTTGAGAAAGATTTTGTCCAACATGCGGTAGTCGCCGCCGCCGTGTCCGCCTTCGCCGGCGTTGTGCGAGATGCGGTAGTGGTCGCGAATACCAAAACCTTTCGTTACCACCAGTTCGTCGTAGTCGGCGTTATAGGAGGGATTCGACTCCTGTATCCACGCTTCGAGTCGGCCCTTGGTGCCGTTGAAAGCGATGCGGTAACCTTCGTAGGGCGAGTAGGTGGTTAATGAGTAGCTCACCTGCACCCCGTTGGCATAGCGAATCGACGCGCCCATCTTGTCAAAAATATCGATGTCTTCCTTGAATACGCAACCGTCGCGGTTATAGCCGTCATGCTGTTCGTTGTCGACGTAAAGCGCTTTCAGGCGAGCGTTGTTCTGAGCAAGGATGTTGAAATAGAATTTGCAGTCTTTTTTCTTGTCGCACGCGCGGCAGGTAGTGCTGCGGTAAGGCCCCTTCTTGCCGTAAAAGTCGAGGTTTCCGAAAGCAAAGACCTCTTCCGGATCGGAGTCGAGCCAATAGTTCAACAGATCGAAATGGTGGGTCGCCTTGTGTACCCACAGCGAACCGCTGAACTCGCGGCGGCGGTGCCAACGCCGAAAGTAGTCGGCACCGTGGCGGGTGTCGAGGTACCAATGGAAATCGACCGAAGTCACTTCGCCGATCTCGCCTTTGCGCAACAGTTCCCATATCTTTTCGCGGTGGGGCGAGTAGCGGTAATTGAAAGTCACGATTACCCGTTTGCCGAATTTCTGCTCGGCGTCGATGATCGCCTGGCACTTGGTTTCGTCGATGGTCATCGGTTTTTCGGTGATGACGTCCGCGCCGAGTTCCATTCCCCGGATGATGTATTGATGGTGAAAACCGTCGACCGTGGTCACAATCAGCGTGTCGGGCTTGGTCTGGGCCATCATCTTTTCAAAATCGGAGAAGGTGGGGCACGTCACGCCCATCATCTTCTTCACCGTTTCGGCGCGGCCGATGTTGGGATCGCACAGGCCGACGAATTCCACGCGGTCGGAGTAGCGGTTCACCACCGGGTTGCCCCACATGCCCTGGCCGCGGTGGCCGGTGCCGATCATCGCGATGCGGCGTTTTTTGACCGGCTCGGCGGCCGCCGCCCGGAGGGTTTCGTTGCTGAATGCCGAGGAGGGGTTGATCAGCAGGCTGCCGGTCACCAGTCCCATTGCCTTGAGGAAGTCTCTTCGGTTAATCGTGTTTGCCATATTTTACGTGTTGGGTTGTTGGATTGGAATAAATTAATTTCTCGAATTATTACAAAATTAGACGAACCCGCCGAAATTCCAAAAAAAATATCGGTTTTTTCACGACATCGGCGGGTGACGGAGCGCTTTTCGACAGTTTTTCATCTTTTTGGGATAGGTTTGTCGATAGAATACGATTGTAAGCGGGTAAACCACCATAAGAAACGGACAACAAGCCTGCAAAAGCCGGGGGCGCCATGGCTGCCTGCAGCGGTATTTCCCACCTTGGGCAGGGCGACAACTGTCATTCCGGTTATCGGCAGGGGGCCCGTTTCAGCATCAGGCTTGTTTGAGCGCCGGAATAAAATCTGAAAACTCCATCCAGAACGGTTCGGTTTGCAGCCACAGGCGACGGGCCTGTATCATGCGTGAGGGACGATCGCTCTCGATTTCGGCCAGATAGGTTTCGCCCGGCTCGTGCGTTTCGCCGCGGAACTCGGCGAACACTTCCGGTAAGTGGCGGTGCAAGGCGGCGAATTGTTCCGGATCGATTTTCCCGGTGAATCGGAATGTGCCCCATAGCCCGGCCACGGCCCGCTCGGCGCTCTTTTCATCGAGGTCGCCGAGAGTCAGATTGAACAGTTCCCGCTCTTCGAGGGCGATGTAACAAAAGACAAGGGTTTTCGACGCTTCGAAATGGTCTTCGGGATCGAATTCGAGCAGCGTCTCAAACAGCGCGGCAGCCAATTCGAAATCGCCGATCAACACGTGGTCGATTGCCGAGGCGTGGAGCAATTCCATCGCCGCCTGATTTTCACGCGCTTCCCAGTCGAGGTTGCATTCTTCCTCTTCGTCGTCGGGCAGCAAATCGAGGATATGTTGGCAGGCACGATAGCGTACGTTGCACGCTTTTTCGAGATCGCCCGCCACGGTGTGAAGGGTGGCCAGGGCCAACGCTCCCTCGAAATGATACGGGTAATTTTCGAGGGCGGCCGTGAGCCGGGCCACGGCATCGGATGCGGCGGGCCCGCCGGCTGCCAATTGCTTCAGTAATCCCGATGAGGCATAGTAGATCGCCGGATGGACGATCGAAAAGGTTTCCCCTTCACGGGGCTCGAAGATCGGTTTAGGCATAGGTTTTCCCTTACTGCTGTTTTTTGGGGTGCAGAGTATGCGTCAAATTTAAACGATCCTCCGGGTTCCAGTCCTCACGTACTGAAGTACACGGCGGAAATTCGAAAGATCGTTTGAAGGCGGCGTATGCAGACGCACTATTTTTCGATACGGAAATAATCGACGTCTGCCCAACCGCCGCTGCCTGTCGCAGTGCGGTTGGCAAAGAGACCCACCTTGGCACCGATCCAACGGCCTTCCTTGGCGGTGAATTCATTGCCGAACGGCGTGAATTTCCTGCCATCCGTGCTATAATTGAACGAGCAAACGCCCTTCTCTTTGACTACGACCTTAAGGTAAACCGTTTTGCCGGCTGTATTGATCGTCTCGTTGACCGTTTCGTCTTTGCCATTCGAGGAATTCAGACATTCGTTCTGACTGAGGGTGAGCCCGT
>JAITVB010000248.1 GCA_031286025.1 Rikenellaceae bacterium | reverse complement strand
GTAAACGTCACTGAGCGACGGCATCAGCCCTGATTCGATGATCACTTTCAGCCGCGTTTCCGCATCGAGTTCGCCCCGGATCGTTTTGATCTCGCCGGCCACCACTTCGTTGTTCCCATCGCGAAATTCGCCAAGGTTCATCACCATGTCGATCTCATCGGCCCCGTTTTCCTCGGCCATCGCACACTCAAGCATCTTTACCTCAAGAAACGAGTGCGATGATGGAAATCCTCCCGCCGCGGCCGCAATGGCTACTTCGCTTTCACCCAGTACCAATCCGGCCACTTCGACCAACTCGGGGTAAACACAGATGGCCGCCACCTGAGGCACGTCCGGAAAATGGATTTTGAAGTCGGCTGTCTTTTGGGCGATCTCCCTGACACTCATCACAGAATCGAGTACGCCGAGCGAGGTCAGATCAAGGCAGGAAAAACAACGCTTGAAGATTTCGGATTGCAGCAACGAAGGGACCTGTGATTCCGCCGTCATCATCCGGAGAGTCACTTGCGAAGGGTCTATCTGTTTAAAGGGAAGCAAACCAGTCATTGTCGTAGGAGTCTGTTACGACAAAGGTACAAAAAAAATCGCATTTGTAGCGTCATCCGTTGCCTTCGGGCGTTGGATCGCCTTTCCGGACACAGGAAAGCGCCCCGGAAGGGCAGGATTCGATCACGGCGATGATTTCGGTCGCAGAGGCGGCCTGCGGGCGATCCATGGCCGTCGTACCGGGTCGAAAACCGAGCGCAACCGCGAGCCGGCATGGGTGCGTTTGTTTTGCTTCTAACGGATCGTGATTTCGTCGTTGGAGTAGGACAGGATGCGATCGATAAGTGTCATACGTGTAATTCGGAACAAATCAAAAATTCGGAAAAAGGAATGTGAAAATCATTCCGGCAGGGCCGGACGGAGATGAGGGGGTGTTGAATATGCGCGAGCCGTTATTCTTCCGATTCTTCCGATTCGTCGGCCAGTTCTTCGGCGCCCTTGATTTCGTCGTCGTAATAATCCTTCTCCTCCTCTTCCTCCGCTTTCGAGTCGATTTTGACATCCACTTTGATCAGGTAGCTCACCTCGTCGGTTTCGAGCATGACGGCATAGAAAAAATCGCCCGGGCCTTTGTCGATGCGAATCATGCTGTCGGTGTAGCCGCCGGGGAATTTCTTCTTTACCAGGTCAAGCAATTCGTCCGAGAGGTTCTTGTAACTAATTACTACCCTTTTCTTTGGCTGGTCTGATGATGCCATAAAAACACCGTGTTTTTTTTACAAGTATACGCAAAATTTGGAAAAGCAACGGTTTCTGCCCCCAAAATACCTCTTTTTTATATTCCGTACGTTTTCCGAGCTGTCCGGTGCCTCTTTTCTGTCCGGATTTGCTTATCTTTACCGAACCATTACAAGACCGATGAAAGAGAAGATGGAGGCGCTCGTTCGCGAGCTCGATCAACATAACTACAACTATTACGTGCTCAGCGCGCCGACGATCGGCGATTTTGAATACGATGCCAAGCTCCGCGAGTTGGAGGAACTTGAGCGCCGACACCCCGAATGGGCCAACCCGGCGTCGCCCACGCGCCGTGTGGGGAGCGACCTGACCAAGGAATTCAAGCAGGTACGCCACCGCACGCCGATGCTTTCGTTGGCCAATACCTACTCGCGCGATGAGATCGGTGAGTTCCACGACCGCGTTGTCAAGGAAGTGGGCGATGGGTTTTCGTATGTGTGCGAACTGAAGTTCGACGGCACGGCGATCAGCCTTACTTACGAAAACGGCGTGCTGACGCGGGCTGTCACCCGCGGCGATGGTGAGAAGGGCGATGACGTGACCACCAATGTGCGTACGATCAGGGCAATACCGCTGAAATTGTTCGGTTCCGGTTTTCCTGCGTCTTTTGAAATACGCGGGGAGATTTTTATGCCCCACAGTTCTTTCAACCGGCTCAATGCCGAGCGCGACGAGATCGGCGAACCGCCGTTCGCCAACCCGCGCAATGCGGCCGCTGGGACGCTCAAGCTGCAAAACCCGGCGATCGTCGCCCAACGCGGTCTGAACAGTTTTTTATATGACATCCAAGGCGAAGGTCTGCCGTTCGTTTCCCATTACGAGAACCTTGAAAGGGTGCGAAAATGGGGTTTTCCGGTGTCGCCCCATATGGAAAAATGCCACTCGATCGACGCGATATTTCGATTTATCGACCAATGGGACACGGAGCGGAAAAAGTTGCCCTTCGACACCGACGGCGTAGTGATCAAGGTCAATGAATACGGCATTCGCAAGCGCCTCGGGATGACGGCCAAAGCTCCGCGTTGGGCCGTGGCCTACAAGTTCAAGGCCGAGGCGGCGCTGACCCGTCTGCGCTCGGTCGATTTCCAGGTGGGGCGCACGGGGGCGGTGACGCCGGTAGCCAATCTCGATCCGGTGCCGTTGGCCGGGACGACTGTCAAACGCGCTTCGTTGCACAACGCCGACCAGATCGCCCTGCTCGACATACGCGTCGGCGACCGGGTATATGTGGAAAAGGGCGGCGAAATCATCCCCAAAATCACGGGTGTGGAACTTTCGGAACGCCCGGAAGAGAGCGTCCCGCTGCGCTTCATCGAAAAATGTCCCGAATGCGGCACGCCACTCATAAAAATCGAGGGCGAGGCACGCCACTATTGTCCCAACGCCCTGCATTGCCCCCCCCAGATCGTGGGCCGCATCACCCATTTTACCTCGCGCAAGGCAATGAACATCGAGGGGTTGGGCGAAGAAACGGTGCAACTGCTTTACGATTCGCGGCTGATCGACGATTGCGCCGATCTTTATGACTTGCGGCGTGAGCAGATTGCCGGGTTACCGCGTTTGGGCGAAAAATCGGCCGAAAACATCCTGACCGGGCTTGAAAATTCGAAAAACGTGCCTTTCTCACGTGTGCTTTTTGCGTTGGGCATCCGATACGTCGGCGAAACCACCGCGAAGAACCTGGCGGCTCATTTCCGTTCGATCGACGCACTGTTGGTCGCCACCGAAGGGGAACTTTCCGATACGGAAGAGGTCGGCGGCATTATTGCGAAAAGCCTGGTCGCCCATTTTCAAAACCGGGAAAATATCGCGATCATCGACCGTCTGCGCGCGGCCGGGTTGCAGTTCGAGGCCCGGGAGGCCATCGGCGGATCGAATGTGTTGTCAGGCCTGTCGTTCGTCATCTCCGGCACTTTCCATAATCACTCGCGCGACGAGCTGAAAGATTTTATCGAGCTGCACGGCGGAAAGAATCTGGCGGCTGTTTCGGGCAATACCTCCTACCTGTTGGCCGGAGAAAAGGCGGGCGATTCGAAGTTGTCCAAGGCCGGGAAATTGAATGTCCCCCTGCTGTCCGAAGAGGAATTTATGAAAATGATCGCCGGTGTGGAACCGGTGCCGGCAGGGGAAATGGTAGATTCGGCTGAAGCAGAGTCTGTCCCTGCTCCCGAAAAACCGAAACAAACCGCGCTGTTCTAAAAACCCTGATGAGAAGTTACGTCGATGTGCTGTTGCCGATAGCGGTGAGGGAAGCATTTACCTATGCGCTTCCCGAGTCGTTGCGGGCCCGGGCGGTGGTCGGCGGCCGGGCAGTGGTGCCCCTCGGACAGCGGAAATTTTACACCGGCGTGGTGATCCGCATCCACGGTGAGCGGCCGCCTTACCGCACGGTCAAGGAGGTGGCAAAACTCATCGATGAAAAGCCCGTACTGACGAAAATTCAAAAAAGATTCTGGGAATGGATCGCCGATTACTATATGTGCAGCGAGGGCGAGGTGATGAAGTCCACTTTGCCGTCGGCGCTGAAACCTGCCGGATTTTCAGAAATTTTTTCGGACGGTTATCAGCCGCGCACCGAAACGCGAATCGCCTGGGGCGAACTGATCACCGATGACGAACAATTTTTGAGAGCGCTCGATTCGTTGGGACGGGCCAAGACCCAACAAAAAGCATTGTTGCGGTTGGTCGAGCTGTTCCCGGTCGGCACGCCGCGGGAAAATGCGCTTTCGAGATCGACGGTTATGCGGTTGACAACCTGTTCTTCGGCCGTCATCAAGTCGTTGGAGGAAAAAGATTTCATAGAATTATTTGAAGCGGAAGTCAGTCGGTTGGAAGATTATGGGGAAGGGCTTTCGCCGCTGCCCGGACTTTCTCCGGCACAAGAAACCGCCCGGCGCGAGATCGACGAAAATCTCCGCGAAAAAGATACCGTTTTGCTTCACGGCGTAACGGGCAGCGGGAAAACGGAGATTTATACTCATTTGATCGACAAAGTGCTGCAGGAGGGTAGGGACGTTCTCTATCTCCTTCCCGAAATCGCCCTGACCACTCAGTTGATCGACCGCCTGAAGAACCGTTTCGGCGACCGGATGGCGGTCTGTCACTCGCGCTTTACGGCTCAGCAACGGGCCGAAACTTATCTGAAAGTGTTAGATGGCAATCGCGTGCCCCTGCTTGTGCTCGGTGTGCGTTCGTCGGTATTGCTGCCTTTCGACAACCTTGGGTTGGTGATCGTCGACGAGGAACATGAAACCACCTACAAACAGCAGGATCCCGCTCCACGCTACAACGCCCGCGACGTCGCTTTGGTGTTGGCGGGCCTGTGCGGCGCCAAAACCCTGTTGGGCAGCGCCACTCCCTCGATAGAAAGTTTTTATAATGCCACGGAA
Source organism: Rikenellaceae bacterium (assembly GCA_031286025.1). Classification (GTDB taxonomy): domain Bacteria; phylum Bacteroidota; class Bacteroidia; order Bacteroidales; family Rikenellaceae; genus JAITVB01. Next base: position 8,557 of record JAITVB010000248.1, on the reverse strand, counting down.
GCGGGAAAGTATGGGTTCGTCAGACTTTCCGAGCGCTATGGTTCGGGCCGGCTGCCCCGCATCGTCGTTTCCGACACGGCCCGTGCCGCTCGCCGAGGTGAACGCGACGGCCATTTTTCGCACCTGCTGCTGCGTGAGATCGAGCGGGTGACCGCTGCCGGACGGCAGGCCATCCTGTTCCAGAACCGTCGTGGATTCTCTCCCTATATCGAATGCGGGGCGTGTGCGACAGTGATCGATTGCCCCCATTGCAACGTCAGCCTGACGTTCCACAAAGGACCCGGGACATTGCAATGCCACTACTGCGGCCATGCCGTGCCGGTGCCCTCCCACTGTGCCTCGTGCGGCTCGGAAGACCTACAACCCCGCGGCTTCGGCACAGAAAAAATAGAGGAACAACTTTTTCAACTTTTTCCGCTGCTCACTGTCGGTCGTTTAGACCTTGATTCGGTCCGCACCGTCCGCAGCTACGAGCGCATCCTTTCGGCTTTCGCCTTCGGAAAGATCGATCTGTTGGTCGGCACGCAAATGGTGACCAAGGGATTCGACTTCGGCAACGTGGCGTTGGTGGGCATTATGAATGCCGACAACCTGTTGAATTATCCCGATTTTCGCGCATCGGAACGCAGCTTCCAATTGATGATGCAGGTCGCGGGCCGGGCCGGGCGGCGCGACGACCAGGGGATGGTTGTCATTCAGACTTCACAACCCGACCATCCGGTGATCGTCCAGGTCGGGGCGGGTGACTATGAGGCAATGGTGCGGACGCAACTGGCCGAGCGGCGTGCGTTTTTATACCCGCCCTTTTGCCGCCTGATCAGGTTTACGCTCAAACACAGGCAAAAAGAGGTGCTTGTCCGGGCCGCCGCCGATTTCGACCAGGCCTTGCGAAAGCTGTTCGGCGCACGCTTGTTGGGCCCGGAAACGCCGATGGTCGACAAGATCCGCGGCGAATTCCTCCGCGGTTTCCTGCTTAAAATCGAACGTCACAAATCGTTCGCCAAAGCCCGCCATTGGGCCGGAGACGAAGTCCGAAAACTGTTGACAACGAAAGAATATGTCGGCCTGGCAATGGTGGTCGACGTCGATCCGCTTTAGAAAATATCGTTTTGTTTGGCTATCTTGGAAAATAAAAACCGTCGGTGTCCGATGAAAAAATCAATCCTCCTGCTGCTCCCCTCGCTTTTTGCCTGTGCCGCGTTCGGCCAACAGGAGCGGGTCGACGAAGGCATCCTTTATCACGATGCAGGCGATTACGACAGGGCGATCTCGTTCTATAAGCAGGCGTTGAAGATCGACCCCGAGTCTGGTCGGCCAATTACGAACTGGCGCTCACACTTTCCGCCAAAGGGGAATGGCGCGAGGCCATCCGCCTCTGCGACAAGGTGATCCGGATGAGATATCCCTGGCTCATGCGGGCGGCCTTCAACCTCGACGACCGGGAGTGGCTTGAGGACAATCCGGAACGGAGGGAGGCTTTCGCAACTTGGTTGGACGGTTATTTCAACGGCGTAGAATAAAGGAAGAGCGGACTAAGTCCGCTCTTCCCATTTCGTATGGCTGTCCATTTTTATCGAAAATGCCGCTCGACCTTTTCCATGTAGAGGTCGCTGCGGGTGATCAGGATGGCCGTTTCCTCAACGTCGCCGAAGTCGGGGTTTTTGACCGTGTCGAAAATGCGCATTGTCGGCGACAGGCTCATGTAGGCATTGATCAGCGGCGGGATGTTTTCCCGGAATTTTCGTATTTCGCGGAAGAGTGTTTTGTAGTCTTCCTGGTAATTTTCGCCTGTAAAGATCCCGTCCATTTTCCGGGTATCCATTTCCAACATGACCGGATAGATCGGTTCGAGCAGGTGGTCCGGATCCGGGAAATATTTCTTCAGGAAATAGAGTAGCATATTGCGCGCTTCGGCGGGGTAGGAGGTATACATGGTCACCTTGCCGAAGAAATACTGTATGTCGGGATTTTGCCGGACGATCGCCCCCAGACCGTCCCACAGGTTATCGAGCGAGTAGATCGCCTTGGGGTAGCGTCCCGTGCCCTGATATCTGGGCTGCACGAACGAACGCCCCAACTCAAGGGTGTAGGGCAAAAACTCGTGCCGGAACTTTTCGCTGAAACGGAAATAATGTTCCGTCGAAAGGTTTTTATTGTATGGGTCGCGGGGGATGATATAGCGGTAACCGCCGACGATCTCGCGTTCACCGGGATCCCAGACGATCAGTTGGATATAACCGTTTTCGAGGGTGTCCAACTCGTCGATGTCGACTTCGTGGCCGGTACCGCCGCCGGCTTCGCGGAACGAAAGTTCGCGCAGGCGCCCGATCTCGCGCATCGCGTTCGGGCTGTTCCCGGCGGTAAGCGTATAGAGAACGTTTCCTCCGTTGTTGGTGTCGCGCAGGTAGCGCTCAGCGGTCAGCTCCTTTTCGATCAACTCCCTCTCGACCGGCTCTATAATTGGTTTCATACGATTAATTCTTTCGGTTCGGCTTTCGGCCGTCCGGATCGGATGGCCTTGTCCGCAAAGGTAACAAAAGACCTCGTAAAAACGGCAGAATATGGATGAAATGAGTTAAGCGTTTGTGATTAAGGTTTGTTCGGCGTTCTTCCTCCGCTCAAACGACGGCCTGAATATGACGGATTCCGGAGAAATGGGGACTTTGCCTGCGAGTCAAGCCGAATGAAAGCGCTTTTTCAGGGAGAGGCGATAAAACGCGTATCAATGCTGTGGAGTCTACTTTGTTTTTCTTCGCGTATTTCATATGAAGAAAGTCTGCGGCACGGAGAAAAAGGAGTATATTTGCCGCACAATTTTTGTGATAAGCGCCAAATGAAAAATCAAATCCGCTCACGCGCTGCCGGAGCGTCGCTCTCGATCCTCTTTTCGCTCAGTCTGGTCCATTGTCTGAACGATTTGTTGCAATCGGTCGTGTCGGCGTCCTATCCGGTAATCAGGGACACGATGACGCTCTCGTTTGCTCAGATCGGGCTGCTGTCGCTTATCTATCAGGTGTGTGCATCGGTGTTCCAACCCGTGTTCGGGGTCTTTTTCGACAAGCATCCGAGCACGCGCTACCTGACCGTCGGGAACCTTTCGACGATGGCCGGGCTGCTGATCCTCGGCTTTTCGACCTCGATGTGGATGCTGTTCGTGGCCGTGGCCTTCATCGGGCTCGGGTCGTCGATCATCCACCCCGAAGCATCGCGGCTGACCCATTTCGCCTCCGAAGGGCGACACGGATTGGCGCAATCGATCTTTCAGGTCGGGGGCTACTTCGGCGGTTCGATCGGGCCGCTGTTGGCTGCCGCTGTCGTCGCCCCCTTCGGACAACGCTATATCGCCGTCTTTGCCGTCATCGCTTTCCTGGCCCTGTTCATCCGGGGGTCGTTGGTGCGTTGGCAACGCCACGGCATCCGCAAGATGCGGCGGCCGGCGGCCAAAGCACCCGTGGTCCACCGCGTCCGCCTGTCGAAGAAGAAGATTTACTTTTCGCTCGCGCTGCTGCTCGTGCTCATCTTTTCAAAATACGTTTACATGGCCAGTCTGTCGAGTTTTTATACGTTTTACCTAATCGAAAAATTCGGGGTCACCACGGCCCGATCGCAGATCTTCCTGTTTGCCTTCCTGTTTGCCGGCGCGGTCGGGACGCTGCTTGGCGGTCCGATCGGCGATCGTGTCGGGCGCAAGTGGGTGATCTGGGTGTCGATCCTCGGTACGGCGCCCTTTTCGTTACTGATGCCTTATGTGGAGCTCGGGTGGACGTGTGTGATGAGCATCCTGATCGGGCTGATCCTGTCGTCGGCTTTTTCGGCGATACTGGTTTACGCGCAGGAATTGTTGCCAACCAAGGTGGGATTGATCTCGGGACTTTTTTTCGGGTTGGCATTCGGGAGCGCGGGCATTGCGGCGGCGGTGTTGGGCGATATGGCCGATACCCGGGGAATCGAATATGTCTACCAGGTTTGCGCCTTTATGCCGCTGTTGGGTATCGTGGCACTGTTGCTGCCCAACGTGAAAATGCCGCGAAAAACTGCCGAAACCGGACTTATTCCGGAATAATAACGCGCGATAAAAAAATCGGGGTACCTCTTTTTCGCCCCTTGAATCCGACTTTTGTTGCGAAAATAAAAGACACCGGGACTGTCAAGTCCCGGTGTCTTTTATGTCACATGAAAACCCTTATTGATTGTTCGGTTCCGAATTGGGTTTGCGGCCGCGGAAACGGCGGCGGTCATTGCGGTGTTTCTTCGAAGGGGCGTTTGCGGCACCCTGATCCGACGCGGCAGGAGCGACAGGATTGGCGACTGCACCGGCCGGTCTTTCTCCACCGTCAGTGCGGGCACCTCCCGGTTTCGGACGGACACGACCGGACGGCTTGCGTCCTCCACGTCCACCGCCGCCTCGTTGTCGATCGAAACGCCCCCCTCCACCCGAACCGGGCGTATAAGCCGGCCCTTCGCCCAATCCTTCGGGCAGGGGCGACTTGGGCACTTCGCGACCGAGAAATTTTTCGATCTGGTGGAATTTTCCCTGGTCCCTCTCACTGACGAGTGTGATCGCACAACCCTCGGCACTGGCCCGGGCCGTGCGGCCGATGCGGTGGATGTAATCTTCTGCGTCGCGCGGCACGTCGTAGTTGACCACCGTGCCGATGTCCTCGATATCGATCCCGCGCGAAACGATGTCGGTCGCCACCAACAGGTCGATCTTACCGTTCTTGAAATCGAGCATCACCGCCTCGCGCTTGGGTTGGTCGAGGTCGGAGTGCATCGCCGCCACGTTCAGTTTCATTCGTTTGAGTTGGAACGCCAGTTCCTTGACTTTCAATTTAGAGGAAGCAAAGATGATCGTCTTGCTCCCGGTCGGTTTTGAAAAGAGGGAATGGATGATTCCGTTTTTTTGTCCTTCGTGGCAGATGTAGGCCGACTGGTCGATCGCTTCGTTGGGTTTCGACACGGCGATGCTGATCTCGACCGGATCACGCAGAATTTTCCGTGCAAACTCGCGGATCTTGGGCGGCAGTGTGGCCGAGAACATGATCGTCTGGCGCTCGATCGGCAACTGGCCGATGATCTTCATGATGTCGTCCGAAAACCCCATATCGAGCATTCGGTCGGCCTCGTCGAGCACGAAATAGTCGACATGCGAAAAATCGATGCCCGTGCTGATATCCAGGTGGGCCAACAGGCGGCCGGGAGTGGCGATCACGATGTCGGCTCCCATCACCATCGCCTGTTTCTGGCGTCCCCACTCGATACCGGTGCCGCTGCCGTGGACCACGTTCGCGGAAACCGGAAGGAAATATGAAAATCCCTGGATCTGAACGTCGATCTGTTGAGCCAACTCGCGCGTGGGGACGACGATCAGCGCCCTGATCCGGTTCTGGGGGTTGCCCTCGCGGGCCAGTTTGTCAAGCAGCGGGAGCAGGTATGCGGCCGTTTTCCCGGTTCCGGTCTGGGCACAGCCGATCAGGTCGCGGCCGGTGAGGATCACCGGGATCGTTTCCTCCTGGACCGGCGTCATCTGCTCGTAATTCATGGTTTCGATCCCTTGCTGTACGTCTTCGCTCAGGTCGAGTTCGTCAAATCTCATTGTTGTCGTTTGGTCTTGATGCGGAGCAAAGGTAGGGAAAGTATCTCTTTTTTCGCTAACTTTATCCGGGTAAATTGTTCCTTGACCTCGCCCGACTCGGAGAACTCGTTCAACCGCTCCCCGGTCGGCATGGGTGCTATCAGGCTATGCTCGATGGAGTCAAGGTGGCTCGCGAAGCGAAAGATTCCCTGTGTGGGGAACCGTTGAAAGCACCCTTTATACGCTCCATGACAAAAAATCCGTTAAAAATATGTAGCTTTGCCGAACAATAAAGGAAGCCCTTATGGCAAAGACGGAAACACTGAAAAAGATAGGGAAAAAGGTTACCCGCCAGGTGTCGAAAGTGGAGAAGAAAGTCAATACCCGCAAAGGGGTTAGACGCTTCTGGATCATCTTCTTTTCGCCCGTGGCGCTGCTCCTGTTGCTGCTGCTGCTGACCGCGACGGGGCTTTTTGGCCGTCTGCCGTCGTTCGACGACCTCGAAAACCCGAAGAGCAATCTGGCCACCGAGATCTATGCCGAAGACGGACAGATGATCGGCAGTTACTTTCTGCAAAACCGGTCATACACATCTTACGACGAATTGGCGCCCTCGTTGGTCGCCGCCTTGGTGGCGACTGAAGACACGCGCTTCTATTCCCACTCGGGGATCGACTTCCTCGGACTGACCCGTGTGGCACTCAAAACCGTCATCCTCGGACAGGATCAGGGCGGGGGGAGTACGATCAGCCAACAGTTGGCGAAGAACCTTTATAAAACCCGCGAAAGCACTGTCCGTCCTTCGGGACTGCTGAAATACCCGACGCTGATCATCTTTAAGCTCAAGGATTGGATCACGGCCGTGATGCTCGAATACAACTACACGAAAGAGGAGATCATCGCGATGTACCTCAATACGGTCGAATACGGCAGTAACGCCTTCGGTATCAAATCGGCCGCCCGCACCTTTTTCAATACCACCCCCGATAAGTTGACCCCCGAACAATCGGCGATGTTGGTGGCGGTGGTCAACGCCCCGACGAAATACAGCCCGACACGCAACCCCGAAAATGCGATAGCGCGCCGTAACCTGGTGCTTTCGCGTATGCAGAGCAAAGGGATGATCTCGCGGGTCGAGCTCGATTCGCTCAAGATATTGCCGATCGAGCTCGATTTCCGCCCCGTGTCGCACAACGAAGGGGCGGCGACCTATTTTCGCGAGATGTTGCGGCTGATGATGACGGCCGATCGTCCTTCGCGTTCGGGTTTTGCCAACGACTGGGACTACGAACAGGAACTCAGGCAATGGGAAGCGAATCCGCTCTACGGTTGGTGTCATAAGAACCGCCGCTCGGACGGCAGCGAGTATAACCTATACCGCGACGGACTGAAGATTTACACGACGATCAACTCGCGGATGCAGCGTTATGCCGAAGAATCGCTCGTCGAGCAGCTCAAAAACGACGTTCAGCCGGCCCTCGATGCCCAGATCAGGCGCACCGGCCGCATTTTTAACAATATCAATAAACAGGAAGAGGCCGACATCATCTTGCGGTCGATGAAGCAGACCGACCGCTACCGTGCGTACCGCGGCCAAAAGAGCGATGAGGAAATCCTAAAAATGTTTGACGAGCCGACGCAGATGACCGTTTTCTCGCACAAAGGCGACATCGATACGATGATGACCCCGTGCGACTCGATCCTCTACTACAAACGCCTGATGCGCGCCTCGTTCATGGCGATGGAGCCGGGCACGGGCTACGTCAAGGCCTACGTCGGCGGTCCGTCGTTCAAATACTTCAAATACGATATGGTGAAGCAGGGCAAGCGGCAGATCGGTTCGACCGTCAAACCGTTTGTTTACACTTTCGGGATCGACCACCTGGGCCTGTCGCCCTGTACGTTGGTGCCCAACCTGCCGACGACGATCGAAACCTACAACGGCATGCCGTGGCAACCCAAAGAGGCGGGCAATATCGTGTACGACGGTGTGCTGCACCCGCTTTGGTGGGGTTTGGCCAACAGCCGCAACAACTATTCGGCCTGGGTGATGAAACAGTCCCAACGTCCCGAACCGGTGGCCGATTTTATCCATCGTCTGGGAATTCACAGCTATATCGATCCGGTTTACGCCCTCTGCCTGGGGACGAGCGATGCCTCGCTCTTCGAAATGGTGGGCGCTTATGGGACCTATGCCAACCGAGGGGTGCATGTCGAACCGATGTTCGTCGTCCGCGTCGAAGACCGGCAGGGGAACGTTATTTCGACTTTCACCCCGAAGACTTCCGATGCGATCAGCGAACAGACGGCTTACACGATGATCCAGATGATGAAGCTCGTGGTCAATGCCGGTACGGGCGGACGTCTGAGTTGGGGCTACGGTGTCCGGGGCGAGGTCGGCGGCAAGACCGGCACCTCGCAGGGCAATGCCGACGCCTGGTTCATGGGCGTTGTTCCTAAACTCGTTGGCGGCGCCTGGGTGGGCGGCGAAGACCGTAGCGTGCATCTGACCTCGGGCGGGGAAGGATCGGCCCGTGCGTTGCCCGTTTTCGGCGGATTTATGCAGAAGGTGTATGCCGACAAGAGCCTGGGGATCAATCCGGAAGATGCGTTCTCGTTCTCGCCCGGCATGGTTGGCTTCGACTGTGCCAAAGTAGGCTATGACCCCGCACAACTCCCTATAGACGACGAATTTTTCCATTAGGTTGCTTGTCTGCGACTTTGTTATCAAGATAAAGAAAAGACAGGGGGATTTAGCGTGTATGTTGCGGCAATTTAAACCGTCCTGTGGCACTATTTCTTCCGTTTTTAGTGGGTCTCTTTCTCCATTGTTTTCCACCAAACAGGTGTAATTCAATGGAATGATAAAGTGCGGTCGATTAACGAAAAATAGAGATTAACCGCTGACAACAAAGCCGTCAACCCTTTCTTTATCCGTCTACAAAGGCACGAATAGCAATAACTATCATTATTACAGGATGT
>JAITVB010000171.1 GCA_031286025.1 Rikenellaceae bacterium | reverse complement strand
GTCGTCAAGGGCCTTGCGCCCGACAAAGGGCTCTACATGCCCGAACGCATAGAGCGGCTGCCAGACACGTTTTTCGGAGAAATGAAAAACCGTACGTTCCAACAAGTGGCCTTTGACGTGGCATCGGCCTTTTTCGGCGAGGACATTCCGCCTGAAAAGCTCCACGAGATCGTTTACGATGCGCTCGATTTCGACACACCGGTTGTAACGGTGAGCAGCAACATTTACGCCCTTGAGTTGTTCCACGGCCCGACACTTGCCTTTAAGGACGTCGGCGCACGCTTTATGGCGCGGATGCTTGCCCACTTCATCGAACAGAGCGGCCGGCAGAAGCGGGTGAGCGTAATCGTGGCCACCTCGGGCGATACGGGAAGCGCCGTCGCCAACGGTTTTCTCGGTGTATCGGGCATTGATGTGGTTGTGCTTTACCCCGAAGGCAAGGTGAGCGAGATTCAGGAAAAACAGTTTACGACGCTCGGGCGAAACATCACCGCCATAGAGGTAGACGGAACTTTTGACGACTGTCAACGCCTTGTTAAATCGGCATTTCTGGACGAAGAATTAAACAAACGCTTTAATTTATCTTCAGCCAATTCGATCAACGTGGCACGCTTCCTGCCACAGGCGTTTTATTACTTTTGGGCCTACGCCCAACTCGATCGCATCGGGAAAGCCGACAAGTTGGTTGTAAGCGTTCCCTGCGGAAACTTCGGCAACATCACCGCCGGATTATTTGCCCGTCGGATGGGTTTGCCGATTAGGCGTTTTATTGCTGCCAACAACCGTAACGACATATTTTTGAATTACCTCCGCACGGGGTTGTACGAACCGCGCGAATCGGTCGCCACCCTGGCCAACGCGATGGACGTCGGCGACCCGAGCAACTCCGTCCGGATCCTCGATCTGTATGACAATTCACACGCCCGAATCGTGCAGGATATCTCGGGGTGTCGATACGACGACGATCAGATAATCAACACCATACAAAAAACATATACCGAAACGCGCTATTTGCTCGACCCTCACGGCGCGTGCGGTTACCAATCGTTGGTCGACGGCCTCGAATCGGACGAAACCGGCCTGTTTCTGGAGACCGCCCACCCGGCCAAATTCCTCGACACGGTCGAAAAAATCATCGGCGAACCTGTCGAGATCCCAACAAAACTGGCCGAGTTTATGAAAGGGAAAAAGCAGAGCATCCCGATGAGCCGGGAGTATGCCGATTTCCGTAATTTTCTTGAAAAACGTCAGTTCCCATGAGTGAGATCATCGAAAAATTCCCGAAACGCCTGCACAAGATGACCGAGGCCTTTTATCAGGAAGTGCCTTCGATGGTCAAAACGCGTGCGTTTATCGACAAACTGATCAACACGCTTTTCCCCGTACGCGACAACAAGTACATCACACTCAGACAGATCGAGGTGCGGTGGGAAGAGTTGCAGGACGAATTGCTCGACATTATGCAACCGTTGATCATCGGGCAAAACCTGCCATGCGGAGAAGTGGTGCGGAATTTTTTCGAGGCCGTGCCGCTGCTCTATGCCCGCTTGATGAAAGATGCCGACATGTATTGCGCATCCGACCCGGCCGCGCACGGTAAAGAAGAGGTAATCATCTGCTATCCTGGATTTTATGCAATATCAGTTTACCGGTTTGCACACGTGCTTTACGAGTTGCAGGTGCCGATCCTGCCGCGTGTGATCTCGGAATATGCCCACAGCCAGACGGGGATCGACATTCATCCCGGCGCGACGATCGGTCCTCATTTTTATATCGACCACGGGACGGGGATCGTGATCGGTGAAACCACCGTAATCGGCAGGAATGTAAAAATCTACCAGGGAGTAACGCTTGGGGCGCATTATGTAGACAAAGACTTGTCCGGAGTAAAGCGTCATCCGACGATTGAAGACGATGTTATCGTTTATTCCGGAGCGACGATCCTCGGAGGCGATACGGTGATCGGACGCGGGACGATTATTGGGGGGAATGTATGGTTGACCGAATCGGTACCGGCGGGATCAAAGGTCTATCATAAGCCGACGACCGCTATCAAATAATTGGCGATCATCGCGTTGCGGATTCTTTTTCGCGATAGCGCAATAGTTTGAATTTTCCCGACCGGGTGATATCATTATTCGGAAAACTCGCCCGTTGCTCCGCAGCGACTTCGGTTTACCCTGCGCCTGTCGGCGTTAGAGGTGCATGTCAGTGTCTGTCTTTCTGTTGTGTGTCGTAAGTGGAGAGAAGCGAGACGTTTTTTCGGCGACACCTATAAATTTGCTATCTTTGCCGACCGCATGAACTTCAAAAAATATATTCCCGAATACAAAAAGACGCTGACGTTGGCGCTGCCGGTAATTCTCGCCCAGGCAGGACAGGTCTTCGTACAGATGGCCGACAACGTGATGGTAGGCCGGTTAGGGGCGACCGAACTGGCGGCTGCCGCTTTCGGCGGAGCGATCTTCTGGAACGGGATGGTACTCGGTATCGGTGTGTCGTTCGGGCTGACGCCGATCATCGGTCAGCTCTTCGTAAAACGCGGCACACGACGCGATTCGGCCCATTTCTTCCAGAATTCACTTATGCTCAACCTGTTGGTGGGGATTGCGCTCACCCTTGCGCTATGGGGCGTTTCGCGGGCATTCCCCTACATGGGACAGGAAGAAGTGGTGATCGAGTTGGCGATGCCCTACTACAACTACCTGCTGTTGTCGATCGTGCCCTTTATGCTGTTTAACGCCTTCCGGCAGTTTTTGGAGGGGCTCGGGAACACGCGGGTGGCCATGTGGATCACGATCGGAACCAACGTGTTGAATATCATCCTCAACTACATATTCATCTACGGTAATTTCGGCGCCCCGGCCATGGGGGTGGCCGGGGCCGGATTGGCGACGTTCGTTTCGCGCGCGTTGATGCCTGCGGCCTTCTGTGTTTACATGCTTCATAAAAACTCTTACCGCCGCTATTTCGCCTTTTTCCGCCGCGAACATTTTTCAATGGCCCGGGTTGCTGCACTCGGGAAAATGGGGTTTCCGATCGCCATGCAGATGCTGATGGAGGTGACCGCCTTCTCGCTCACGGCCATTATGATGGGTTGGTTCGGCGCGGTGCCGTTGGCGGCGAGCCAGATCGCACTGCAAATGGTCACGATGTCGTTCCTTACCGTCGGGGGCATCGCTTCGGCGGCGACTATCCGCATCAGCCACGAGGCGGGCCGGGGCGACCTGCGGGCTGTGCGCCGGGTATCGACGGCAGCCTATCACCTGACGATCGTCTATATGGCGACGATGGGCGGCCTTTTCGTGGTTTTCCGTCATGGGATCGCTGCGGCGTTTACGCCCGATCCGGCAGTGATCGCCTTGGCGGTACAACTGTTGATCGTAGGCGCCGTCTTCGAGATTTCGGACGGGCTGCAGGCCGTCACCCTCGGGATGCTGCGCGGGATCAAGGATGTCCGGGGGCCGATGGTGGTCGCCTTTTTCGCCTACATCGTGATCAACCTGCCGATGGCTTACCTGTTGGCTTTCCCGTTGGGGTTGGGCCCCGTTGGACTTTGGGCGGGCTTTGTTTTCGGGCTGACCACGGCCGCCGTCCTCCTTATCCGCCGCTATCGCCGCAGCCTACGGAAAATGACCCTCGCACGACGCTGAAAAAATTGAACGATCCCGATTATTGGCAAGGCGATCGAGTAAATCTTAACAGCCCCTCCTCCTAATCTAACTTCACAGAGGAGGCGTGTTACCTTGAAAGGCCGCTCGAAATCATTCTTTCGATCGGCCTTTTTTTTACATTCCCACACCATTATCCGAAGGATCGACTCTCTTTTTTCTTCACCGGAACAAGACGACGTATGTTAGCGCCGCATTTAGAATCAAGTTGTTTATTTCAAGAAAAACAACTATATTTGCACGTTATATTTTTAAAGACTTATATGAGCGAAGAAACCAGGAAGACAGACATGCAGGAAGACTATTCCGCGTCAAGCATACAAGTGCTCGAAGGCCTCGAAGCGGTGCGCAAGCGCCCGGCGATGTATATCGGCGATATCGGCGTCAAGGGGCTCCACCACTTGGTCTACGAAGTGGTCGACAACTCGATCGACGAGGCGTTGGCCGGATACTGCTCCCGCATCGACGTAACGATCAACGAAGACAATTCGATCACGGTGATCGACGACGGTCGCGGCATTCCGGTCGACTGGCATGAGAAAGAGAACAAATCGGCGTTGGAGGTGGTGCTCACCGTACTTCACGCCGGGGGCAAGTTCGACAAAGATTCCTACAAGGTGTCGGGCGGCTTGCACGGTGTGGGCGTTTCCTGCGTCAACGCGTTGTCGGATCTGCTGATCGCCGAGGTGCATAAGGGAGGTAAAATTTACCGACAGAAATACAGCCAGGGAGCGCCCGTCACCAAACTCGAAGTGTTGGGCGAGGCGACGGACACCGGGACGATCATCACGTTCCATCCCGATCCGACGATCTTTTCCGTATCGGAATACAGCCTCGAAATCCTGTCGACACGTCTACGCGAATTGGCCTTTCTGAACAAAGGCATTCACCTTTCGCTGACCGACCGGCGCGAAAAAGACGCAAGCGGCGAATTCCTGCGCGAGGAGTTCTTTTCGAAGGACGGATTAAAAGAATTCGTCGAATATCTGGATCAGAACCGCGAAAAGCTGATCGAAAACTCGATCTACATCGACACCGAAAAAGAGGGCGTTCCGGTGGAAGTGGCGCTGCAATACAACACCAGTTTTTCGGAAAACGTACACTCCTACGTCAACAACATCAACACGATCGAAGGCGGGACGCACCTCACCGGCTTCCGCCGCGCGCTGACCCGCACGCTCAAGAAATACGCCGAAGACTCCGGCATGTTGGCCAAACTGAAATTCGACATCAACGGGGATGACTTTCGTGAGGGGCTTACCGCAATCATATCGGTGAAGGTGGCCGAACCGCAGTTCGAAGGGCAGACGAAGACCAAGTTGGGCAACGGCGAAATTTCTGGCGTTGTGGATCAGGCGATCGCCACGGCGCTGAACAACTACCTCGAAGAAAATCCGAAGGATGCCCGTGCCATTGTGTCGAAGGTGATCCTGGCCGCCACCGCCCGCCACGCCGCCCGTAAGGCGCGCGAACTGGTGCAGCGCAAGACCGTCCTCTCGGGATCGGGCCTGCCGGGTAAACTGGCCGACTGTTCGTCGCGCGACAGGAGCGTCACGGAAATTTTCCTTGTCGAAGGGGACTCGGCGGGCGGTACCGCCAAACAGGGCCGCGACCGCAACTTTCAGGCGATCCTGCCCTTGCGCGGCAAGATCCTCAACGTGGAAAAGGCGATGGATCACAAGATCTTCGACAGCGAGGAAATCAAAAACATCTTTACGGCGTTGGGCGTAACGATCGGTACCGAGGAAGACAGTAAAGCGCTCAATCTCGAAAAGTTACGCTACGACAAAATCGTGATCATGACCGATGCCGATGTCGATGGCAGCCACATCGCGACACTAATCATGACTTTCTTCTTTCGCCACATGAACCAGTTGATCCAGAACGGCCACCTCTACATTGCCACCCCGCCGCTCTACCTGATCAAGAAAGGGAAAAACGAACGCTACTGTTGGACCGACGACGAACGCGGCCAGATTACCGACGAATGGGGCGCCAAGGGCCTGCACGTGCAGCGCTATAAGGGGTTGGGAGAAATGAACGCCGAGCAGCTCTGGAGCACGACGATGAACCCCGAAGCGCGTATCCTGCGCCAGGTAACGATCGACAGCGCGGCCGAAGCCGACCGCATCTTCTCGATGCTGATGGGCGACGAAGTGGCCCCGCGCCGCGAGTTTATCGAAAAGCACGCCAAATACGCCAACATCGACGCGTAACCCGGATTACGAACAAAGGGAAACCTTACGAGGCGATCGACCGGGGCCGCGAGTTACCCCGCGGCACAACAACTTTTTGCGAAAAAATCGAAAAATGAATTCCGTAATAGAACTGAGGGGAGCTGCGATCTACCATCCCGGCGATTCGGGCCGCGAGAGCGACCTGATCCTGTCGAACGTCAATGTGGCGATCGGCAAAGGCGAATTGGTCTATTTGATCGGCCGGGTGGGAAGCGGCAAAAGTTCCTTTCTGAAAACGCTCTACGCCGACCTGCCGCTACAGACGGGCGAAGGACGGATCGCAGGTTATGACCTGCGCCACTTGCGTCCGCGCGAAGTGCCCCTGTTGCGCCGCCGGTTGGGCATCGTTTTTCAGGATTTTCAGCTGTTGGCCGACCGGAATGTCTACGAGAACCTGCGGTTTGTGCTGCGGGCTACCGAGTGGACGGAAGAATCGAAGATCGAACGGCGTATCGAAGAAGTCCTCGGCTTGGTCGATTTGGGCCACAAGGCCTACCGAATGCCATTCCAATTGTCGGGCGGCGAACAGCAACGTTTGTCGATCGCCCGCGCCCTGCTGAACCATCCGGAAGTGATCTTGGCCGACGAACCGACGGGCAACCTCGACCCGGCCGCCGCCGAACTCATTATGCGCATCTTCGACGATGCGATCCGTACCACGGGTTGCTCGGTGGTGATGGCGACCCACAACATTACCAATATCCACAATTTCCCCTCGCGCACGCTTCGTTTCGCCCAGGGCCGCATCGAGGATATCGATGTGCAGCACATTTTTGGCCGCACGACTGATACTTTTGAACCCGATCCAGACAATCTTCCCGAATTTTCAGACGACACGACAGGCTTCGACCGACCGAACCCTTCCTCCGCAGAAGAGCCCCCTGCCTAGCCCACCGAATAGTCATCCGACCGATAAACCAGAACCGATATGAAAAATTCCCGAATTTTTTGCCTTGCCGCTCTCTTGGCATTGGCCGCCGGAAGCCTCGCGGCGCAGCAGCCCGCCGTACTGAAAACGGCCGACTACAAACGCTATGTCGACTACTTCAACCGAATGGAAGAACCTAACATCACCAACGCCATTTCGAACGAAGAGGCCTGGAACTGGATGGAACGGAATATTCCGCTGTTTGACTGCCCGCAGGATAATTTTCGGGAAATTTACTATTTCCGTTGGTGGTCGTTCCGCAAACACATCATCGACACGCCCACGGGCCGGGTGGTGAGCGAGTTTCTGGTGAGCCGCCCCCACGCCGACAATTACAACATGATCGCCTGTGCCATCGGCCACCACGTCTACGAAATGCGTTGGCTGCACGACAAAACCCTGCTCGAAGAGTACCTGAACGTTTGGTACACGGGCAACGACGGCGGACCGATGTCGAAACTCCACGCCTTCAGCAGTTGGGCGCCCGATGCGCTGTGGAACGCCTATCTCGTAAACAACGACAGGGATTTTTTGACCTATATGTATCCGCTCCTGAAAGCCGACTATGCGCGGTGGGAAAGAGAAAAACGACTGAGCGACGGCCTGTTCTGGCAGCGCGACGTGTCGGACGGGATGGAGGAGTCGGCCAGTGGCGGACGCAACGTGCAAAACAAGCGCCCGACGATCAACAGCTATATGTACGGCAACGCGACAGCCCTATCGAAAACCGCCGCCCTGATGGGCAACAATACCGACGCCGCCTATTTCCTGCGGAAAGCCGATACATTGAAAAACCTGATCCAGGCGAAGTTGTGGAACGATGAAGAAAAATTCTTCGAATCTTTCCAACAGGGCGACACGTTGGCCAAGGTACGTGAGGCGATCGGCTTCATTCCGTGGTATTTCAACCTGCCCGACGGCGGCAAGTACGATGCAGCCTGGTTACAGTTCGACGACCGGCGCGGGTTCAACGCCCCCTTCGGACTG
>JAITVB010000105.1 GCA_031286025.1 Rikenellaceae bacterium | reverse complement strand
ACCGCCCAGGCCGGCCACGGCACAGCACTGGGTGAGGTTCATCGTGCCATCTGGATCGATGCGTATTAACTTAGACATCAGGCCATTATAGGCATTTTCGGCGTATTTGCGGTATTTTTTGGCGAGGTAGCCCTTGTTGACCGCCTTGGCGTAAGAATACATAAACATCGAGGTTACCGAAGCTTCCTGGTAGTTGCCCTCGCGGCCGCCCTGGTCGAGCACTTGGTACCACAGGCCGTCTTTCTGGTATTTGGGCAGCGCGTCGGCCAGACCCCGGATCATTTTTAGAATTTCCGGGCGCCGGGGATGGTTGGCCGGAACATAATCCAACACATCGACCAACGACATGAACCACCAACCTACACTACGGCCCCAGAAAATATGGGAAAGGCCCGTCGCCGGATCGCACCATGCCTGTTGTTTCTTTTCGTCCCAAGCGTGGTAGTAGAGCCCGGTTTTGGCATCGCGCATGTACTTGCCTACGAGGGCGTACTGGTTCATCACGTCGTCCATCAACTCGGGCTTGTCGAACATCACGGCATACTGCGCCAGGAACGGGTCGCCCATGTAGAGGCCGTCGAGCCACATCTGCCACGGGTAAATGTCCTTGTGCCAGAAGCCCCCCTCGCTGTTGCGCGGGTGGGACATCATGGCCGTGTAGAGCATATCCATCGCCTTGCGGTACTTTTCATTGCCGGTTTCCTTGTAGACAGGGAAAAGGATCTTGCCGGTATTGATCATGTCGATGTTGTGGGGGCCGTTGACATAATCGTAGTTGTAGATTTCGCCCTTGTCGTTGACCATGAAGTCGGAGTATTTCAGGACGTAGTCGTAATACTTCTGTTCGCCGGTAGCCCGCCACACCGCGAGCATCGCCGTGCAGCCCACCCCTTGGGTGTAGCCCCAGAACGGACGCGAGCCGTAATCGAGCTGCCACGCCTGCGGGAAGCGCTTCATTTCGGAATCGGCCATCGCCTGGTAGGTTTTCCGGGGTTGGGCGTTGAGTGAGCCGGTAAAAAGGACGGTCAATAAAAGGATTGCAGTTTTCCTCATTATATTTTTAGGTTTTTCGTTCAGTTTTTTCGTTGGCGGGATCGTCCCTTTGCTATGCGATACGCGCAGCCTGCGACTCCGGGAAATGTCTATGGCATCTTTTGCAGACCTTCCCATTTGACGTTCCACGTACCGTCTTTCGGGAAACCGGGGCAATCGCCTTCGCTGCCGTCCCAACCGGCGCACATCATCGCCACGGCCGTCAGCAGGCCGCCGTTACCCGGCAGGTAGATGCGCAGACGGTCGTCCTGGTAGTTGTGGCCGTTAACCAGATAGGTATTCGTGCGTTTTTCCATCAGCAGGGCGTCGACCGCACGGTCGGGCATCCCCAGTCGGGCGGCGCTCATCGTCACCATCGGAAAGTCCCAACCCCAGGTGCGGCCCCAGTTCCAGTTGTCATAGATCCAGTCGAACGTGTTTTTCATGATTTCGGGATTCATCAGCTTGTTCTGCGGCAACAAGCCGAGGGCGCCGAGCACGATCGGATGGTCGGTGGTGAAACGCACGTCGGAATAGGTGTCCACCGCGTCTTCCGAAGCAAGGTATTTGCCATCTTGGGCGGCCAAGGGCGAGAGTTTGTCGAGGATCAGATCCCACTTCGGTTCGCGCTGCAGCCCGGCGCGGACGCGCCATTCCTGGGCCGTGGTCAGCGCCCAATGCCAGTACGACAGTTCGAACGGCGAGTTGATTGTTTCGGCGGCGCGCAGGGTTTCCTGAGCGGGGATATAACCCTTAAGGATATATCGGATTTCGAGTTCTTCGTAGCTCGGGAACGAGGCGATGAAAGCGGCGTCTTCCAACACGAGGTCTTTGTATTTGGCCACGGTTTCGGGTGTCGGGTCGGCGCGGTACATCAATTCGGCGAAGTAGATGAAGTGAGGCTGTTGCCAGATCAGGAACGAGCCCACGCCCGAAGGGGCTTCACCCGCCCAGGGGTCGGTCATTTTCATCCAACGCATGCCGTCGAAACCTTGCCGTTTGGCGATGTCGCGGGCGGGGTCGAGGGCGACGTTCTTATACCACGGCAGGCCCTTTTCCAACAGTTCGGGGCGGCCCCAGAGGGCGTTGTGCACACCGTGCCACCAATGCATTTCGAGGTGCGGACGGCCGTACCAGGTGTTGTAGGTCAGACCCGATTCGGCCGGCGGGGTGGTGCCGCAGTTGTTGGTGCGCATGATGTATTGCGAAAGGACGACGCGGCGTTCCAGTTCCTTGGCGCGCGGATCCGTGCAGGCGGAAAAGTCGATCGCCCCGCCGCTTTTCCAGAAATGGTTCCAGAAAGCGGTGGCGTCGTCGTCGATTTGTGCAAAAGAGGGTTCGGCAGCGGGTTTCGTCTTTGAAAAATCACAAACGATCGCCAGGTTTTCGGTCGAGGTGGTCAGCACGAAATAGTGCGGCTCCTTTTCGGCCAACGTGGCGGCACCGTCCCACTTCAGTTGCACGTAATAAACGGTGTCGTCGAGCGAGCGTTCGATCAAGGCCCAGTCGGCCCCCCGGTCGATAATTTTCGACGTGTGTTTCGCCGGATTGTTCCAATCGGAGGCGTTGTCGGAATGCCCCCCCGAGGGGTACGGGAAACGGAGGTTGAGTTTCACCCCGCCGTTGGCCAACAGGGGCGAGGCGATACTCGCGGCGATGCGGCTGGCTGCGGTGTCGCACACGGTCTTAACCGTCACCGGCGAAGCCAGGTAGCTGAACGAACTGTGGATCGCCCCGTTCCACAGTTCAAGGGTCTGCTGCACGTTCGAAAGGTCTTCGGGCCTGGCGTCGTCGGCCAGTTCGAAACCCAAGTAGCCCAAATGCATCCGGTGGGGGTTCACACGGAACCATTCGGCCGCCTCGCGGTTGCGCTCAGGCTCTTTGGGCTGCACGGCATAAGGTTCTTCGCGGCCACGGCCGAAGTCATAATTAACCAGTGTTTCGTCGTGGGTGAATTTTTTCGTATCGGGAAACGAGTGCCAACCCCACTCCGAGTAGTTGCCCAACGGCACCCCGGGATCGTACAGGTCCGGGAACGTCTGCAAACCAGTGGCATCGACCGTGAAAGTATAGCTGCCGTTGCCCACCGAGAGCGACGACAAGGGATCGAAAACGTTGATAACAGGATTGTTGCGGGTCACCAACGCTTGACGGTCAATGGCATCCTTGTTCCCCGTCGAGCAGGCCACGGCCAAGAGGGCGAACGCGAGTAAAATTTTTTTCATCTCGTTTTTATTTGGGAATGGGGTTAATAATCGAAAGAGGGCCGCTCTTTCGCGGCAATAATCTATCATTTACAAAATTAAAAACTTCCTCCGGAATAAAAATGGATATTTAAAAAAAACATATAATAAAAAGGGCAATTTAGTGTAATACGACAAAATCTGACTAACCATCAGGTGTTTATGCAAAATCAAAGTTGCGGAATGAAGCCACGGAAAGTTTTCGTTAAGTCACTTTAGGTCCCGCCCTGCAACCATTTTTGTAGCGTGTTCACCAGAAATCAGTATCATCGTCCGGTTTGCCTGCAACAGTCCGATTTCAAAACGCTTTACCCGTTTGCGTCTCTGCCGGGTAAGGGTTGGCCCGGGAAATACATTGGAATTTGATAAAAAAGCCATTGAATATGATAAATTTTGTCCGATTTTATGCATTCGATTGTTCTACTTTTGTAGTGTATAATTGACATTCACGATAGAATATTTCCGGTGCGACAGAAGATGGAAGCGAAAAGCCTGCGAGTGTTTTACAAGTCGTTAAGACTAAATGACAAAGCCGTGAAAGCAAAAACATTAACCCCTGCCGCTATGAAAAGGATTTCGACATTGATTTGCGCGGGAGTGCTCATGAGCGTTCTCGGTACCGCGTTTACGGCATGCAACAATGAGCCGAACGAGCCCGAACAAAAGGATGAACAGAAAGAACCTGAAAGACCCGAAGAACCGACAGGGGAAGGCGTTCCATTCACCATGTACCCTTTCGGAGAAGAATCCTCGGTCCGATGGCCCAATCCCGATTACAACACCGAAAGCAAACTCCTTGTCATTAACAGCGACGAGGAGTTGAGAAGGTATGTCGATGGTGATTACCCGCCGATCGAGTTTGCGAAGAAGACGCTACTGTTGGCAAGCGGTGGTACGCCGCAATCAGGCACTGAACCGATCGTCAAATATTTCAAGGAGTCTTCCCAAGACTACCGATTGCATATCGACGTAATTATGGGTGATGCAGCTAGTCCTGATTTTTGGCAGGTCGCAATCCTTACTGATAAATTGAGCAACGACAGCAAAGTCGAGCTGAGTGTAAAAATAATTAATTAACCACCATGCAACCGACCATATTAAAGTCCGTACTGTTCTTTCTGATCCTGTCGGGATGTTTTTCTTCCTGTACGAGAATCGAGGAGGATTTGTCTCCCAACAACGAAATCGCAACACGAGCGGCGGAAGGAAGTGACGAAACGCCATATTTCTATTACTACGACGGCGAAAAGCAATATTTCGAGTTGGACACAAGATATGTTTTTGTTTCCGTGCAGGATGAGAGAAACGCGGAAGTGCTTGCCGCACATGATCTCAAATACCAGCCTTTGAGCGTCGATATTCCCGAAAGTTGGAAGATCGATGTCAGGCAGCGAAGATTTTGGACGACGTTGAGTTTCGATACGACGCTATCCGACGAGGAGTATCTGATCAAGCTGTCGGAAATCAGGACTTGGGGAAAAGACATTCTCGTTGCGCCCTACTTTAAGAATGAGCATCAGGACAAGATCGGGTTGTCGAATTTCCTGTATGTGAAATTGAAAAACGAGGGCGATGTCGCGTTGCTTGAGAAAGAGGCCGAAAAAGAGGGTGCAGTCATCTCGCACCGGAATGAGTTTATGCACCTATGGTATGTGGTGAGCGTTACGGAAAACTCCAAACTCAACGCGATGGAATTGGCGAATCGTTTCTACGAGTCTGGATTGTTTGAATATGCCGAACCCGATTTGTTGGTGGAGGATAAGTTGGCGAGTAGCGACCCTTATTTCGGGCAGCAGTGGGGGCTGAAAAATACCGGACAATACGGAGGTACGGCGGGCATCGATGTTAAGGTCGAGCAGGCATGGCCGATATCGACGGGCAGCGGAATTACCGTCGCCGTTCTTGATACGGGGGTTGATTTGGGACATCCCGATTTCGCGGGCAACATACATTCGTTGAGTTATGACAGTGAAGTCGGTGGCACATCTACACAAATAATTAAGGGCGACCACGGCACAGCCGTTGCGGGGATTATCGGTGCGCGAATGAATAATAAAAACGTGAACGGTAATTACGAAGGGATTGCAGGGGTTGCGCCTAATGCCAAGATAATGTCCGTCAGCAATTCCATGGCGTCAACAACCTTATCCCGTGAGAAAAGGGCGAACGGGATTAACTGGGCGTGGCAACATGGAGCCGATGTGATCAATAACTCTTGGAGTTCCACCACTTATCATCAGGTTATAGATGACGCGATAGATGATGCCGTCAGATATGGTCGTGGGAACAAAGGCTGTGTAGTTGTTTTTGCTTCGGGGAATGATAATCTTGCTACTGTCAGCTATCCTGCGAGTTTGCCAAATGTGATAGCTGTCGGAGCCATTTCATTCAACGGCATGAGAAAAAGCCCTAGCACGCCGGACGGAGAGAACTGGGGGAGTAATTACGGAACCGCATTGGATGTTGTTGCTCCGGGGGTGTTCATACCGACGACAGATATACGAGGGAATGCCGGCTATAATCCCCCTTCTCCCGGTGGCCGTGTTGATTATACTGATTTGAATTATACTCGTTGGTTTAACGGCACATCTGCCGCCTGCCCCCACGTTTCGGGCATCGCGGCGCTGATCCTTTCCCAAAATCCCAGTTTGACGCAAAATCAGGTGGCGGATATTATCGAAAGTACTGCACAAAAGGTCGGCGGTTACAGCTACGCCACGACTTCCGGCCGCCCCAACGGAACGTGGAACACCCAGATGGGCCACGGCCTGGTCGACGCTTACGCCGCGCTTCAGGATACTCCTCCACCCCTCTACAACGTTTCCCTCTCCGCCTACAACTCGACGGGAGACTGGAAAGCGATCCGTTTCGAGGTTTACTCCGACGGGCAACCGACCGTGTACAGCGCCGCCTCCGTTGTGGCTCCCGGGGGTTCGTACTCGGTGTCCTACGCTTTGGCGGCGGGCGAATACTGCCTGACGGCCTATTCCGAGACGGACGGCCTGTACGGGGATTATGAATGTACGGTCAACAATTCCGGATCGGTCGGTTACACGCTTTCGGGCACGTATGGCAGCGCCCGATGGGATATTTCCTCCGGGTTGCCGGGAAACGTCCTGCGTCTTCCGATGCTGACCAACCGCACCGAATCGATACAAAGACTGCTCCGGGCTCCGGCAGCGAAACGCGCCGAAGTCCTGTCCGAAATCACATCGGCCCCCTGACCCTTGGTCACAACCTAACGAACAACAAACATAACCAAACCTTAAAAGACCATGAAAACGTTTATCCGGAATAATGTAATGCTCCTCCTGTCGGTAATGGTATTGTTGGCGGCGTGCGGCAAGGGAGATGAACCGGATCCGGGACCGGGGCCAATATCCGATGTAAAGGTGTCGAAGGTTTCTTTGAACAAAACGACGCTCTCGCTCGTCGTTGGCGGCGGCGAAACCCTGGCGGCCTCCATCACTCCCGCAAACGCGACGAACAGAAGTGTGACGTGGTCGAGCAACCCTGCCGCGGTGGCCACGGTCGACGCGAGCGGCAAGGTTACGGCCGTCAAGGCCGGAACCGCAACGATCACCGTCACCACAGACGACGGCGGCCACACTGCGACCTGCTCCGTAACGGTAACGGCGGGCGCCGTCGCTGTCACCGGCGTGGCGCTTGCCAAGACGGAGGAGACGATCGCCGCGGAAGACCAAATAACCCTGACGGTCACCATCACTCCCTCAAACGCGACGAATCGGGATGTAACGTGGTCGAGCAGCGTCCCGGCCGTTGCGACGGTGGATGCGAAAGGCAAGG
>JAITVB010000090.1 GCA_031286025.1 Rikenellaceae bacterium | reverse complement strand
AGTGATGCCGTCGGCTTCGACCTGGCCGGCTCCGCCCACGTTGATCATCCCCAACTCGCGGCGTTCGAGGAAGAAATCGGCACGGATCTCGGCCGGGGCCTTCAGTTCGAGGGCGTGGTGCGAGGGCACGGCGCCACCCACGATCAGACGGTCGAACATGGTGTAGACCATGTTGATCTCGTCGTTGACCATCACGTGTTCCATCAGGAAGTGTTCGCGAATGGTTTCGGTGTCGTAATGCTTCGCATCGGCCGGATGCGAACCGTAGCGGATTTCAAAGTTCTGTTTCATGGCTTTTTATGGTTTGATTATTAGTTGTTTGCGTCGTGCTATCTCTTTCGGACACCTATTTTTTCTCCTCCTCCGGGAAGAGCGAAAAAAAACAAACCCCGGGATTTTACAAAAATAGTAATTTTTTCGAACATTGCAAAGTAAAAACTCCGGGGGCCGGGGAGGTATTTTCCGAATCTGTCCATGCAAGGTGAAAACTCCGTGTGCCGGGAGGCACCTCAATATACTTTCGGTACGAGTTTGCCGGCGAGCATCAGGCGGCCGTTGTGGGCCAAGGCCCGCATCTCGTTCTCGCCGGGGTAGATCGTCACCGGGGCGATGAATTCGACCATCCGCCGGATGTAGCCGCAGATTTGGGTCGAGTGGGCCATGCCGCCGGTGAGCAGCACCCCGTCTACTTTGCCCCCGAGCACGGCGGCCATTGCGCCGATGCTTTTCCCGACGTTGTACCCCAACGCTTCGATCACCAACTGTGCGTAATGGTCGCCGGCTGCCGCCCGGGCCCGGGCCTCGCGGGCGTCGTTGCTGCCCGTGTGGGCCACCAACCCTCCTTTACCGATCAGCATTTGCACGATGTCGTTGCGGGTATATTTGCCGCTGAAACAGAGTTCGGCCAGTTGCAACCCCGGTACCGTCCCCGCACGTACGGCCGAGAACGGGCCTTCGCCGCCCAGGGCGTTGTTGACGTCGATCACACGGCCCTTGTGGTGGGCGCCCACCGAAACGCCGCCCCCCATGTGAGCGACGATCAGGTTCAGTTCTTCGTATTCTTTGCCGAGCGAATGGGCATATCGCCGGGCCACCGATTTCTGGTTCAGCGCGTGGAAGATCGACGTGCGCTTGAACAGCGGATGACCGCTCAAGCGGGCTACCGAGTCGAGTTCGTCGACCACCACCGGGTCGGCGATGATCGCTTTTACTCCGGCGCGTCCGGCGATGTCGTGGGCCAACAGCCCCCCCAGGTTTGAGGCGTGTTCGCCCATCAGGGCGCCCCACAGGTCTTTCATCAGGGATTCGTTCACCTCGTAAACGCCTGAGGCTACAGGGCGGATCAGCCCTCCACGCCCGACCACGATGCCGAGCGATGAAAATTCCACCCTTTCATGGGCCAACTCTTCGAGGATCAGGTCGCGGCGGTATTCGAACTGCGCGGTGACATTTTCGAAAGCGGCAAGTTCTTGGGTGGTATGCGGGATGCTTTTTTCGAAAATTTCATTTTCGCCTTCATAAAGGGCGATTTTGGTGGAGGTTGATCCCGGATTGATCGCCAGTATCTGTTTCCTGTCAGCCATGGCAAGTTCGATTTACAGATGAATATTGAGACATCCAAGATACGAATTTATTCCCAAAATTTGGCGGGAAATAGAAATTCTTCGGCTTTTCCCGGCAAAAGGAGGTTGGTTTTCATACCCAAAGGGGCTTAGCGCTTGTTCCCATTATGGGCAACAAGGACAGCCAACGCGATCGAATTGAGTTTCGAATCTTCACTATCTCCCCGCGAGGTCAACACGCAAGGGATCTTTGCCCCAACGACCAACCCCGCCAACGTAGCGCCCGCCAATTTGGTCGACGCCTTGAAGAAAGCATTCGCCGCATCAAGATCCGGGAAAACCAATCCGTCGGCATCGCCCGCCACCGGACTTTTCAGCTTTTTGATCCGGGCGCTTTCGGCATCGATCGCCACGTCGACCGCCAACGGGCCGTCGACCAACGCATCGGCGATCTGCCCCCGGTCGGCCATCTTGGCAATGGTCGCCGCGTCGACGCATGAGGCGATATTGGGCAACATTTGCTCGGTCGGCCCGACAATCGCCACCTTGGGAGTTTCGATACCCAACGACTGCGCCGTGCGAATCACCCACTTGGCCATCAACACCTTCTGCTGAATATCGGGCGAAGGAATGATGGCTACATCGGTAGCGATCAACAGCTTGTGGTAAGCCGGGATTTCAAGCACCACCATGTGGGTCAGCACCGATTTGGGCGGCAGTACGGGCGTCTCTTTCGACAACAGCGCCCGCACATATTTGTCTGTCGAAATACTTCCTTTCATCAGAATGTCGGCCTCGCCCCGCGAAGCCCGCGCCACGGCGTAAGCGGCCGCAGCCGTTTCCGACGGCTCGTTGACAATGGCAAATGATTCGGTCGGAATGTTATTCCTGCGGCAGATTTCGCGAATCACTGCTTCATCGCCCACTAACGTCGCCTCTACAATCCCCGCTTTCACTGCCATATAGACCGAGTCGACCGTGTGTCCATCATCGGCGTAGGCCACCGCCAACCGCTTTTTCGGCACTTGGCGTGCTTGCTCGATCAGTTGCGATAATTTCGTAATCATAGTCTTTTGGTGTTATACCGTATGGCAAATATCCATATTTTCCGAAAAATTGTCATAAAAAAATTCAAATCCGCTGAAATCTAAAAAATCTAAAACACCTCCTTTACCGTTGGCGACGGTAAAAGAGGTGTTCGAAGGACTCCGCCCGGAGATTCAGCGCAGCTGTTTTGCAACTCGCTTATTCCGAGCGCTTTTTAACGAGGCGGAACGTGTCGGAAGCGATCACCAGTTCTTCGTCGGTGCAGGCGAGTACCACCTTCACTTTCGACGACGGCTTCGAGATGATCGTGTCCTTGCCGCGCAGGCCGCGATTGAGGTCGTAGTCGAGTTCGATACCCATGAATTCAAGGCCTTTGCAGACGAATTCGCGCATCGACCCTTCGTTTTCGCCCACGCCGCCGGTGAAGACCAACACGTCGACGCCATCCATCAGAGCGGCATATTCGCCGACGAATTTCTTGATGCGGGTGTTGTAAATATCGAGGGCCAGTCGGGCGCGTTCGTTGCCTTCGGCGGCTGCCTTTTCGACGTCGCGCATGTCGGAGGAGACACCGGTAATGCCCAACACGCCCGACTCCTTGTTGATCATATCCTTGACACGGCCGTAACTCATCCCTTCCTTCTCGGCGATGAACAACAGGGCACCCGGATCGACGTTACCGCAACGGGTGCCCATCACCAGGCCGTCGACCGGGGTGAAGCCCATCGAGGTGTCGTAGGATTTGCCGTTGAGGATAGCGGTTACCGAGCCGCCGTTGCCGATGTGGCAGGTGATGATCTTCGAGTTGTTGAAGTCGACGCCGGTCATCCGGGCGGCCTTCTGGGCCACGTATTTGTGGCTAGTGCCGTGGAAGCCGTAGCGACGCACCTTATACTGTTCGTAATACTTGTAGGGCAAGGCGTAGAGGTAGCTCTTGGCCGGCATGGCCTGGTGGAACGAGGTGTCGAAAACGGCCACCTGCGGGGTGTTGGGCAGGATGTGCTCGATCGACAGGATGCCTTTCATGTGGGCCGGATTGTGAAGCGGAGCCAGGTCGAAACAGCTTTCGATCTTTTGGTTGACCGACTGGTCGATCACAACACTTTCCTGGAAATATTCGCCGCCGTGGGCTACGCGGTGGCCGACGGCGCCGAGTTCGGCCAACGAGTTGATCACGCCGTGGGCAGGGTGTACAATGGCATCGAGAATCAGTGTGATACCTGCCGAGTGGTCGGGAATGTTGCGGACAACTTCATATTTGTCTTTGCCGACGGGTTTGTGTACGAATACGCCGTCGGTGAGGCTGATACGTTCGATCTGGCCTTTGGCGAGGAGTTGGTGACCGTCGTTTTTCATTTCGATTACCTGGTATTTGATCGACGAGCTGCCACAATTGAGGACGAGGATAATCATAGTCTATGGTAGGTTTTTAAATTGGTCCGAATCTGTTTTTTCGCTTTTTTCTTTCCCTCTGACGTCCGGTGTACGGAGGGCAGGTCGTTATGTTTTGTATTTCCGTCCTCACGTATTAGAAATACGCTGCGGACGGAAAAGCGGGAAGATCGCACAAAGACGGCCACCATGCGGGCAGCCGCCGAAAGCGCACTTACATCCCTCCTGCCTGGCAGGCGGTGATGGCTACCAAACCTACGATGTCATCGACCGAGCAGCCGCGCGAAAGGTCGTTGATCGGTGCCGCCATGCCCTGCAATACAGGCCCCACGGCTTCCGCATGGGCCATCCGCTGCACCAGTTTGTAGGAAATATTCCCCACTTCGAGGGTCGGGAACACCAACACATTGGCGCGTCCGGCAATCCGGCTGCCCGGCGCTTTCTTCACCCCGATACCCGGAATGATGGCCGCGTCGGCCTGCAACTCGCCGTCGATCATCAGCGTCGGATCCATCTCCTGGGCCAACTTGGTGGCTTCGACCACCTTGTCGACCATTTCGTGCCTGGCCGAGCCTTTGGTCGAGAAACTGAGCATCGCAATGCGCGGTTCGAAACCGGCAATGGCGCGGGTCGTGCGACCGGTAGCCACAGCGATCTGGGCCAACTCCCGGGCCGTCGGATCCGGATGCACGGCGCAGTCGGCGAAGACCATCACGCCGTTTTCCCCGAATTGCGTGTCGGGAATAAACATAATGAACGCTCCCGAAACCACGCTGATTCCCGGCAGGGTTTTTACGTACTGAAAGGCCGGACGCAATACGTCGCCCGTGGTGTTCGCCGCCCCCGCGACCTCGCCGTCGGCATCGCCCGCTTTGATCATCACCGCGCCCAGGTAGAGCGGGTCGAGGATCAGCTTTTCGGCCTGTTCACGGGTGAGGCCCTTGCTGCCGCGAAGGGCGAGCATCAGTTCGACGTAAGCCTCCTTTTTCGGATTTGCCGCCGGGTCGAGGATCGTCGCCTTCTCGATATTTTCAAGGTAGTTTTCCGAGGCTTGCTTAAGCACTTCCTCGCGGTTGCCGATCAGGATCAACTCGCAGAAGCCTTCGCGCAGGATGCGGTCGGCCGCTTTGAGCGTGCGTTCCTCGGTACTCTCGGGCAACACGATCCGTTTCAGGTCGGATTTGGCTTTCGCCTTGAGATCATCTATAAATTTCATATCGAAATATGTTTGTTTCCGGTCAAGCGTCTTTCGTCAGCCCCCCCCCGGACGAAGCCGCCGGCACCGGCCGTCGGGAACTTTTTCATCGCACGACAAAGGTAGCGATTACGAAATAATTCAAGGTATAGATACGGGGATAAATTTTAATTGTTACCTTTATAACGCAAAACCGAACGAAATTAACTGCATTTGCAGCCTTTTTCACCATAATCGACCGGCGCTATGGTTTCTGTTCCCATGCATAACCGCATCATCTGCATCGAGATCTTCGGGCTGTGGGGAAAATTCGACCTGCGATGGGACCTCTCGCCCAGGGTCAACGTGCTTTCGGGCCTTAACGGCAGCGGCAAGAGCACCACGCTCCACGCCCTGGCCTGCCTGCTGCGCGGCAAATCGTTCTCGGACGAGGAGTTGCAGCGCGTCCGCTCGGTGGCGGTCACCTTCGACGACGGCTCGACGCTTTCTTCGGAAAGCGCAGGCAACAAGCCGGTGCGCAACGTTGATGTTATCAGCACGTTCGACAGTCGGCTCAAGGACCCCGACGCCTTGCAGAAACTCTCCGAGGGCGAGGTGCGCACCGAGATCGACTGGGAGATTTACCGCCTGCAGAAACGCTACATCACCTACCAGTTGGCCCAGGGCAAGAAGATCATTTCACTGCTCACCTGCCATGCTCCCCAGTCCGAGATCGAAGCCATCAACAACCAAAAAACCGAATTTTTCGATCTGGTCGATTCTCTGCTCGGCAAAACCCATAAAACGAGCGACCGCACGAGCGACGAACTCTCGTTCCTGTCCGACGACGGCACCCGGCTTTCTCCCTATATGCTCTCGGCCGGCGAAAAGCAGCTGCTGCTGATCCTGGCCACGGCACTTACCCAGGACAGTGTTCCCTCGATCCTGCTGATGGACGAACCCGACATCTCAATGCACTTCGACTGGCAGACGTCGCTCCTTGAAAATGTTTTGAAAATCAACCCCAACGCCCAACTGATCGTTTCGACCCACTCGCCGGCGTTGGTGATGAACGGGTGGTTGGACACGGTGAGCGAGGTGTCCGACCTGGTCGTAAAGCGTTACAACGGATGAAGCGCTTGACCGACAACATCTCATCGCGTTATTTCGAAGCTTCGGACCGCCTGCGGGGCGATAAGCGCCGCCTCGTGCGGGTCTTCGTCGAGGGTTACGACGACGTGTCGTTCTGGCGCGTGGTCTTCGACCGCTACACCAACGACAAGATCCGTTTCGAGATCAGTGTCCCGGCCCGCGGCGATCTGGCCAAAGGCAAAAAGGCGGTAATGAAACTCCTGCCCGAAAGCGGTCCCAATCTGCTGCTGTGCGTCGACAGCGACTTCGACTACCTGTTCGGCGACCTCAACGAACAGTCGCGCCTGGTCAACCGGTCGAAATACCTGTTCCACACCTATGCCTATGCGGTGGAAAATTACCACTGCCACCCCCCGTCGCTTCACGGCCTGTGCGTAAAGGCGACCAAGATCGACCGGCCGATCTTCGATTTCGGGTTGTTCATGAAAGAATACTCGAAAACCGTTTATCCGGTCTTCCTATGGTATGCCTTTTCGGCGTCGCTGAAGATGGAGCGGGCCTTTACGTTGGTCGATTTCCGCAACACGGTGCGGATCAATTTTCTCGACAGTGAGGAGAATGGCCGACGCACGATCGAATGGCTCGGCCGTCAGGTGGACCGCCGCCTCAAAACGCTCGAAGAACATCACGCCGGACTGATCCCCGCTCTGAAAAAGTTCGAGGAAAGGTTGGTCGCCCGCGGCCTGACCCGCGAAAACGTCCACTGCTTCATGCAGGGTCACACACTGAAAGACAACGTGGTGTTGGTGCTGCTCGAAACCATTTGCGACCGCCTGCAAAGCATCGGCATTTCGACCATCAACACCAGCGACCGGCGCGGGGTGGCGCTCAAAAACGAACTGAGCAACTACAACAATTCGCTGCGCGAGGTGAAGAACCTGCTCGACGACAACGACAACTACGAGACATGCGAACTCTACCTCAGGCTCCGGGACGACATCCGCCGCTATGTCGACCGGGTGTGCAACTGAGGTGTCTGCCAAAACTTTCCGCCCGCTTTTTCCCGGAAAAAAAGATTCTCGATTTCATTTGAAAACCCGGAATAGTGCCGTACTGTTAACAACATAAAAAAGGAACAAGCGACTGCTTGTTCCTTTTCACATATCGGTCGCGAGGTGCCCGCAACCCTCGCCAACGGCGAATTATTTCTTTTTGGCTGGTTTGGCTGCTTCAGCAGTAGCGGCGGCGGCGGCACCACGGGCGGCACGGGTCATCCGGACGGCGCAAATGGCAGTCGTGCCCGGAGTCAGGATCGTCAAGTCCTTCAGGTTGAGGTCGCCCACGAAAATCGACTTGCCCAATTCGAGGTTGGTCACGTCGATTTCGATTTCGTCCGGGAGGTTTTCAACCAAGCCCGACACGCGAAGTTTACGCTTGCTCAAGGCCAGTTTACCGCCGAGTTTCACGCCTTCGGAGTTCCCGACGAGTTTCACGGGAATGTCGATGGCGACGGGCTTGCCCTTGATCACGCGAAAGAAGTCGATATGGAGAATCTGGTCGCTCACGGGATGGTACTGCACTTCGCGCATCACGCCAGTTTCCTTCGTGCCTTCGATATCGAAAGCGACGATATAAGAGTTGGGGGTATAGATGATCTGGCGCACTTCCTTGGCGTCGACCGAAAAGTGTACGGTGTCGGCACCGCCGTAAATGACACAGGGTACCTGCCCCTCGCGGCGGATATGTTTGCTTTCTTTCTTGCCAAATTCGGCACGATTAACTCCCTGTAAATCAATTGTTTTCATTTTTTCATTTTTAAGGGCGGTACTCAGCGGCCAACGTGTGCGGCCCCCCCATTCCACCCGGTTCGGTGGGCAAAGATAGATATTTTTTGATTATTTTACGGCAAACTTTTGCGCGGGATGAATTTATTTATACTTTTGTCCTCGCAAACCGGCCCAGGTGGTGAAATTGGTAGACACGCTACTTTGAGGGGGTAGTGGGCGTTTAGCCCGTGTGAGTTCGAGTCTCGTCCTGGGCACAAGTACAGAGAAGGCCGTTGGTGAATATCAGTCACTCTCGGTCTTTTTCTTTTTCAGTTGCACCTCTCGTCCGTATTTTGTCCGATACCCCTGCTCAATTTTCAGAAAGCCTCGTCAGGTAACGCTATTTGTGCATTTTACAGGAATGAGGCAGGATTAATGGAACTGCCAAACACTCCGTAAATGGAGGCTTTTATGGCCGGGTATGGACATCTGGAGTGTGATGGGGGCATCCCGTGCTGATTGCCGCCATCCGCACGATGAGTCGGTGCGCATTTACCCTGCGAGACTGATTTGCGAAACGACAATAAAAAAATCATCTGTCAACTCCTTGTTATATCCTCGTCGACGGTACGGTAACGGGCAAAGGCTTTGCCCCCATCCTTTTGACCGGAGAATATACCCGCAAGATTCCAATCGAATTTTTACGTTTCATATTTTTTTTATTTTTCAATATAGGAATATTTCAAAAAAAATCGTAACATTGCGATTATGCAAGGATGGACTTTCCCTCGGCAGGTTCTCCGGTTGCCTGTTGAGATCGTTTTCCGGTTACCG
>JAITVB010000086.1 GCA_031286025.1 Rikenellaceae bacterium | reverse complement strand
TACCAGAATGCGTTCGTCGCGTTCGGCCCGGATGCGGATCTCTTCGATCAGATCGTCGATCTGGTTTTCGGTCGGACGCACCTCGATCTCGGGATCGAGCAGGCCGGTGGGGCGGATCAACTGTTCGACGACCATCCCTTCGGACTTGATCAGTTCGTAATCGGCCGGGGTGGCGCTCACGTAGATCACCTGGTCGACGAGCGATTCGAACTCCTCGAATTTCAACGGCCGGTTGTCGATCGCCGCCGGCAGTCGGAAACCGTATTCGACCAGATTTTCCTTGCGGCTGCGGTCGCCGCCGTACATCGCCCGGATCTGAGGCAGGGTGACGTGGCTTTCGTCGATCACCATCAAAAAATCCTTCGGGAAATAGTCCAACAGGCAGAAAGGGCGGGTGCCCGGGGCGCGTCCGTCGAAATAGCGCGAGTAATTCTCGATGCCCGAGCAGTAACCGAGTTCCTTGATCATCTCGACGTCGTATTCGACGCGCTGCTTCAACCGTGCCGCTTCGGCCGGTTTACCGATGCCCTGAAAATAGTCGACCCGATGCCCGAGATCGATCTGTATCTGGCGCAGGGCGCTGTTGATGCGCTCTTTGGTCGTTACGAAAATGTTGGCCGGATAGATGGTCGCCCGGTCGAAAACGGTGATCCGTTGGCCCGACATGGCGTCAAACGAGTAGATCATTTCCACTTCATCCTCATAGAATACGATCCGGAACGGTATGTCGCCATATGCCGGAAAAATATCGACTGTGTCGCCTTTTACCCGAAAGGTACCGCGTTTGAATTCGACTTCGTTGCGCGAGTAGAGCGAATCGACCAGGGCGTAGAGGAATTTTTTGCGGCTGAGGATTTGGCCGACCTTGATTTCGATCGTGTTAGCCGAAAAATCCTCGGGGTTACCGATGCCGTAGAGGCACGATACCGACGACACTACGATCACGTCGCGCCGGTCCGAGAGTAACGACGAGGTGGCGCTCAGACGCAATTTTTCAAGGTCTTCGTTGATCGCCAGGTCTTTTTCGATGTAGGTGTCGCTCGACGGGAGGTAGGCTTCGGGTTGGTAATAGTCGTAATACGACACGAAATATTCGACTGCGTTCTTCGGGAAAAAGCCTTTGAATTCGCCATAGAGCTGTGCGGCGAGGGTTTTGTTATGGCTCAGGACGAGTGTGGGGCGGTTGAGGTTTTTGATGACGTTGGCGATGGTGAACGTTTTTCCGGAGCCCGTGACGCCGAGCAGAGTGTTGTGGTTGGCGCGATCGTTCACGGCGTCGGTCAGCTGCCGGATGGCAGCGGGTTGGTCGCCGGTAGGTTGAAAGTCGGAGTGCAGAAGGAATTCCATCGAGACAAAGATATGCTTTTTCCCAACAAGGTGCGTCTCCGTACGGAGGATTTTCAACGTAACGCCAGTCTCGGAAAACGAAGTTTTTTCAAAGAAATTTCAACTGCGCAGTGACCTCGGCAGGAATCTTTTGTACACGGGTCGAACCTCACTTCACAGGACGTTCAAGTCGCCCGTCGGGCGGCTTGAACGTCCTGTGAAAAGAATTTATTTGCCGGTAAACGAGTAGCTTTCCCCCGCTTCGGTCGCGAAATCGAACACTTCCGACGGTTGCAGCCT
Source organism: Rikenellaceae bacterium (assembly GCA_031286025.1). Classification (GTDB taxonomy): domain Bacteria; phylum Bacteroidota; class Bacteroidia; order Bacteroidales; family Rikenellaceae; genus JAITVB01. The sequence continues at coordinate 4,498 of JAITVB010000086.1, read as the reverse complement.
GACGTTGGCGGCCGGTGCGGTTTTCGATACGAGCGGCTTGCGGATGGCAACTTCGTAATTATAGGGATTGGGATTCTTGCCATTCGCCTTTTTCAGCGTAATCCCCTCGCCCGCTACCGGTGTGTGGACGCGAATACGGCAGTTCCCGCCCAAGGCCGAGCGTACAACGAGTCGGGTCAACTTGCCGTCGGCCCATGCGATGTCTACCTCGAAACCACCGCGGGCTTTCAGGCCCGTCACGCGGCCGCTCTTCCAGTTGGCGGGCAGCGCGGGCAGGATGTGCAGCATGCCGTCGTGGCTCTGCACGAACATCTCGGCGATCCCGGCCGTACAACCGAAGTTACCATCGATCTGGAACGGCGGGTGGGCGTCGAACATGTTGGCATAGGTGCCGCCCGAGCCCGTATTGCCCGTCGTACGGATCAGGTTCAACTGATCGGTGATCAGCTTGAGGGCGTGGTCGCCGTCGAGCAGGCGCGCCCACAGACACACCTTCCAACCCATTGACCAACCGGTCGACACGTCGCCGCGCTGCTCAAGCGTCTTGGCCGCGGCACTGAACAGTTCGGGATTGCGGTAGGGCGAGATCTGGGCCGAGGGGAACATGCCGTAAAGATGCGATACGTGGCGGTGTTTGTCGTTCGGGTCGTCGATGTCCCACATCCATTCCTGCAACTGGCCGTATCGTCCGACCTGCATCGGCGGCAATTTGGCGCGTGTAGCGGCGATTTGCTTCAGAAATTCTTTTTCGGAGGAGGTCAGGCCCAATGCTTCGGCTGCCTTGGTCGTCATGTCGAAGACGTCGGTCACGATCTGGTTGTCCATCGTCGTGCCGGCGGTCACCGACGAATTTTCATCGCCAAACCCTTTCAGTGTGTTTTCCGGGGAGATCGACGGAGCGACGACCAACCAACCGTGCTCGGGGTCTTTCACCAGAAAATCGAGGTAAAACTCGGAAAGGCCTTTCAGCACAGGATAGTGTTGGCGCAGGAAATTCAGGTCGCCCGTATACAGGTAGTGTTGCCAGAGATGGGTCGAGAGCCATGCCCCCCCCATCGGCCAGGTGCCGTAGAAACCGCGGTCGATCGCGCCCGAAAAACGCCAGATATCGGAGTTGTGGTGGGCAACCCAACCGCGTACGCCGTACATATTCTTCGCCGCTTCGGCCCCGGTCACGCTCAGATCACGCACCAACGAGAACAACGGTTCGTGCAGGTCGGAGAGGTTGGTTACCTCGGCCGGCCAATAGTTCATTTCGGTGTTGATATTGATCGTGTATTTGCCGTCCCACGGAGCGGCGAGGTGATGGTTCCAGATGCCTTGCAGATTCATCGCCTGTGTCCCTGGGCGTGAACCGCTGATCATCAGGTAGCGGCCGAATTGGAAATAGAGGGCCACCAACTGCGGGTCGTTGCCCTGTGAAAATTGTTCGATGCGGCGGTCGGTCGGTTTTTGGGCGGCCCGTGTGGTGCCCAGATCAAGGGTGACGCGGTCGAATAACGCCCGATAGTCATCTATATGGCTATTTTTCAGATCGTTGTAACTTTTGGCCGATGCCCGGTCGAGCGTTTTTTCCGCATCGCCCGGAAGGGCCGACAGGTCGTTATAGCTTTTGAAATTGGTTCCGACGGCGATGAGGATCGTCACGGCGTCGGCCGAAGTCACCTCGATCGATGATCCCCGGGCAGCCAGGCGGCCTCCTTCGTTCAGTACGCGGGCATAGCCGACAAAGCCCACATCGCCCTTGACGCCTTCCTGGGAGGTCGACATGCCGTTGATCAGCAGGGTGTTGTTGCCGAGCAGATTTAGGAGAACCGCCATCGGGGAGTCGAACCCGGCACGGAAAGTTACCGATCCCGGCTTGTCGGCCGTCAGGCGCATGACAATCACTCCGTCGGGATGCGAGGCGAAAATTTCGCGCTTGTATTTTACTCCGTTCGAGGTGTAGGAAACGGTAGCCGTGGCCGTGGCCAGGTCGAGGTCGCGATAGTAGTCGGTGTAGACCGCGTTTCCCTCCATTTCGAGGTGGAGGTTGCCTACGGTCTGGTACGACATGCCGTTGTCGGTCTGCGAGGCAATGTATCGGTTACACAGCAATTCCGCCTGTTTGAACTTTTTTTGGAAAATCAGTTCGCGGATTTCGGCCAAATGGTCTTTGGCGGCTGTGTTGTAATTGTTGTGGGGCGAGCCGGCCCAGACGGTTTCTTCGTTGAGTTGCAGCACTTCGCGCCCGGGGGTGCCGTAGATCATCGCCCCGAGCGAACCGTTGCCGATCGGCAGCGCCTCGTTCCATGTGGCGGCGGGGGTTTCATACCAGAGTTTCAGGTTGTCCTGGGCCGACAGGGTACCGGTTAAGAGCACGGCCAACAAGGATAAAATCGCTTTCTTCATCATCGGATGGGGTTTTGATTTCAAGTAAAAACAAATATACGAAAAAGGTGGAATTTTTGCCCGTTCTATCGTGCCCGAACACTTTCTATCGCTTTATTCCCCTTGAATTTCTTCGGGTTGGTCGGAGTAGGGTTTAGGTATTAATGACGGTAAGTGGATATCTGTGGGGCTATACTGTCGTTTTTAGTCCTTGTACAAGAGATGCTGATGCAATGGAGTGTTCTGTTCCCTCCAAACCGGGGCGGGTACAAAAATCTCCCTGTGTGGATACGCATTGGACAGACACTACTTAGGGCACGGGGTCATAACCGCTTCCACCCCAGGGATGGCAAGAAAGCAACCGTTTGGCCGTCAGGCAGAATCCACGGGAAACCCCATGCTTGCGAAACGCCTCGACCGCATATTCCGAGCAAGTGGGCGTGTAGCGGCAAGCCCGCGGCAGGTAGGGCGAAATCGCATACTTGTAAAGCAGCAACAGCCCCACGAACGGCGCAATCACCACCCGTCTAAAGGCCGAGGGCCTGCCCGAGGGTGGCGATGGCTTTTTTGACCCCGTGTTCGATGTCGCCATAGTCGAGAACGTCTTTGGAGGAATAGAGCAGTGCCAGATGAATGGTTTTCCCCTTGATTTCCTTTAGGGGTCGGGCGTGATGTCGAAATGCTTCTCGCGTCCGGCGTTTGAGCAGGTTGCGGACGACCGCCCGCTTGTGGCGTTTTTTGCCGACCGATATCAGTACCTGTACGCCACCGCCGATTTTGTTGTCGGCAACTTGTCCAATGCCGTTTTCTTCAGGTACTTCGACCAGGTAGATCACCCGGAAGGGGTAGGCAAAAAACGACTCGCCGTCGGTAAAAAGAGCGTCAACCTCCTTTTTGCCGCACAGCCGTTGCCGTTTCGAAAAACTAAAATCTTGTGGTTCCACCGGATGCCTTGTAGATCTGATTTATATTAGGAACAAAGGTACGAAAACGCCTCGTAAAAACGGTAAAACATGAAAAAGCAGTGTAAGCATTCGGTAAAGTGCATATTGTGAGGGCGAAAGAAAGGTTATAGTTTTGCGACATACAATATCGGACTATTCGAGAATGCTTTTTATTCTGATATTTTCCCTGTTGAGGCTGTCGGAAAAAAGAAAACGCAACGTAAACCATTGGTTTACATTGCGCTCTGTCTGCGCTCTTCGTTTAGGACTTGAACCTAAGACCCCCTGATAACAGAAATTTTTATTAATACATATATCACTGATTGTCATGCATGTTTTTTACATTGTTGACTTTTGCAGGGATTTTGCAGGGATTTCAGATTGTCATCTCTCCTACCCCGAGCAAAATCCAGTCGGTCGAAACACCATAATCCCTGCACAGACAGGCGATATAATAGGGCGGAAGTGTTCGGGTTTCAGGTCGCTTCAAAAGGGCGTTCAGTTGGTTGCAGTTAATGCCGTTATCCCGGCAGAACCGCGCTTTCATTCCGTGTCCGACAGAGGCATGCAGTTGCCTGAAAACCGAGTTAAACCGCTCCGTAATGGCTATTTCTTGTGGTGACTTCATATAATTAGGCTTTTTTCAGTAATTTATCCGTGAGTTCGTCGATTTCTTTCGATTGTTCCCAGATCATCTTCAATTCCGCCCGGTAGGCTTCCGATTCTTTGATCAGGACGGCCCCCTGTTTTTTAATCTCCTCGATCTGTTCGTCTATACGCTTAAGATCGGTGTTGTCTTGCAGGTACTTGATGTGTTCATCGCATAAAGCGAATGTGTGCTCACATCGGGCACGTATCTTCTCCCAACGCTGAAAATCAAAACTATTTATCATGACTCAAAAATTTGTCGGTGATTAGGCGGAGTAAGTTATCGGCACGATCTTGTGTTTTCCTGCTTTGTTCAAGAACAAGTTCGATCAATTTGTTCTGTTGCCCTAAAACGACGGCTTGCTGTTCAAACATTTTGTCGATGCGCTCCATGTTCCGTTCGTTGCGCAGGTAACTTTTTCTCCAAAATCAGAGTGAATAATTGTATTGAATTCTATGTCAAATAATTTCTCGCCGTATTCATTGACGCACTCGGTTCCAACAATAAATCCATCAAACCACGGATATAGATAAGA
>JAITVB010000084.1 GCA_031286025.1 Rikenellaceae bacterium | reverse complement strand
CCTTCCTCGCCGTAGAAAACGATCTCTTTTTTATTGGTCGTGTTGTTATAGTAATCGCCGGGGCCACGGTAGAGTTCCTGATGCCACGAGGCGGGACCGCCGGCGTGGTGGTAGTCGTACCAACCGTTCCAGTACATCGTCGTGTCGTAGGGACGCAGGTGGATCTTGGCCTGGTCGTCGACATAGTCGGCCGCCGCCCACGCCGAGGTGCGCAGCAGGTAGCGCGACGGGTCGAGCGCATGCGCCTGGCGCATGTCCGAGAGTTCGACGGCCAGTTTATCGGGCCGCGCCGCCCCCGATTCGTTCATCATGTTAAAGATCACCAACGAGGGATGGCTGCGGTCGCGTTTGACCATCATCATCACTTTCTGGCGCAGGTTCTCTCTCAGAAAGGGGTTGTTGGCCTGCGTGCGGTAACCGCCCGGCTCTTCGAAATAGAGCAGGCCGAGTTCATCGGCATAGTCCAACACGTTGGGGCTGCCCATAAAGCGGTGGAAATTGAGCATATTGAGGCCTAATTCCTTGGCGATCTCTATCTGGCGGCGGGCCAGTTCGTCGGTCGGAAAAATACCGTTGACGGGCCAGAAGCTCCAACTGATGGACGAACGCAACACGATGCGTTTGCCGTTCAGGCGGAATATCGCGTCCTGTCCGATGCCCTCGGCTTCGAACCAACGGAAGCCAAAACGCTGTTGGGCCAGGTCGGCCGCACGCGAACCTTCCTGAATCAGCACCGCACAGGAATAGAGGTTGGGGTTGTCGACATCCCACAACCCGGCATCGGGCACCGAAACGGGGACAATGATCTCGTTCTCACCCGGGGCGAACGTTTGGGTCAGCTTTGCGGAAAAGACCGCCGGCGAAGTCTTACCCGCCGGGTAGACGTCAACCGTCACACTGCGCGTAACGGCTTTGCCCGTGGTATTATTGATCGTCAGGACGGCATTGACCGTGGTCAGGGCCGGGGTGTTCTGCATGTAGATGTCGCTCGTGTAGACGGGATCGCACACTTCGAGAATGACGCGGCCCGTGATACCGCCGAAAGCGTGGCCGGGAGGCAGGGTCTTGTCGCCCCAGGGGATGAGCGCGCCGTCCCGCCAGTCGTAGTTGCCCCCGGCGTCGGTGATGCGCACGGCAAGTTCGGCAGTGCGGCCCGGCTGTACGAATTTGGTGATGTCGACTTCAAAGGGGACGTTATCGACGATCCAGTATCCCGCCAATTTCCGATCGATAAAGACCTCGGCACGCGAGCGGATCGAACCGAATTTGAGGATCACCTTTTTTACCCCGGTATATTTCGGAATGTCGAGCGGACGTACCCACCACGAAACGCCACTCAGGTCGCCTTCGGGGCCGCTCTCTTTCTGCAGGTATTCTTCAAGGGTGCCGGGAACTTTCACGCCGACCATCTGCGCCGAGCCCAGTACGGTCCAACCGCCGGTAGGCGACACCACGGGTAATTCCGAGATATCGACCGGCTGATTAAAAATTTCCTCTTGCTGCCATTGGGCCTGGGTGTCGTGCCAGAGTTTCCAACCTTCGCCCGAGAGGTCGTCCACCAGGCGGGGTTGGGCCTCAGTCTGCCCGGCGATCAGCAGGAGCAGGACAGAAATTATTGAAAAACGTTTCATAGGGATTATGCGTTAGGGTTTTTCCAAAGATAGAAAACGAAACCCGAAACGCCAACGCCCCGATCCGATTTGCCGGAAATTTACGCTAACTCACCCTCCCTGCCGTTAACGATTGAAGCGGTAGGACATTCGCACAAAAAAATTGCGCGGCGGCACGATCCCCGAGTTGAAATTGACCACCGACGGGACGTAATTAAACAGGTTTTCGCCCCCCACGGAAAAGGTCAGGTCAGGAGTAAATGCGACGCTGGCCATCGCTCCCCAAGTAGTGTAAGCGTCGGCCCGGGCGGTGTAGTTGCCGCTGTAGATGGTGGGCAGTTGTGGCCCGGCGGCGGGTAGCTCGACGATGGTCATCATGTCTTCGTAGGTCTTTTCGCCCACGAAACGGCCCGAAAGATTGAGCGCAAAGTCGGTCGTCCCACAGGTGAACATATAATCCAGACGCAGGGCCGCCGTGTGGGGGCTGACGAAGATATACTGGGTCGATGCCTCGGGCGCGTTCTCGGTCTGATGGATGTAGTTGTAGTTGCCCATCACGAAAAGGCCTTTCACCAAACGGGCGCGTAGCATCAGTTCGAGGCCGGAGAAAGTGCTCTTGTCGATGTTGTCGTAGACCAGGTAGGTGGTGTATTCGTCGGGCTGCTCGCGGCGTACGTCGATCTTGTCCGAAAAATAGCTCACGTAGCCCGTGGCCGAAGCGTTGAAGAATCCGCGGGTATATTCGGCCGAAAGCGAAACGTATTGGTTGTATTCCGGTTTCAGGTCGGGATTTCCGACGATCCACGTGCTGTTGGCACTCATCCCGCCCATCGGAATGCGGTATTTCATATACATCTCCTTGAGCGACGGGTTGCGGTAGCCCCGGGCGTAATTTGCACGGAAGTTAAAGTCGCCGACGACGTATTTTACGGAAAACTTTGGGGTGACGCTCCCTCCGAACCGGTCGTTCCAATCGACACGCACACCACCCACGAAGCCGAGGCCGATGTTGGTCGTCAACTCATTCTGGGCATAAGCCGAAAAAGTGTTGAGCCGCCTTTGGTCGTCATAGCCGTCGGGGTTCAGATCGAAATTGAGGGCTTCGTTCAAAAATTCAGCACCCGCAATGACCCGGTTATGGCGGCCGGCCTCCATCGTCCAGAGCAGGCGCGGCAGGTTGTAGACGTGGCGCTGCTTGGGAAGGAGCAACTCCAACGTGTCGAGGTTGCGTTGGTAAAGGTCGCCGTAGTAGGTCAAGCGCCATACTTGCCGGGCGTCGGGACGGTATTCGGCCCCGGCCTGCGTCGAATAGGCGTTGTAACTTTCGTTGCTCCACGCCGATCCGTCGCTGCCCTTGTTGATGCTGTTCGCAAAGTCGTACTGCGACCGGTTGAAATAGCTGCCGCTCCAGAAAAGGCTCAACTTGTCGTTGACCCGATAGTCGAACCGCTGCCGTACGTTGAAACTGCGCGAGCCACCCACGCTCAGCCCGGCGGTGTCGATCGGGGCTTTCAGCGCGGTGTCGGCCACGTAGCGCACTTTCGACTCGGGGCCACGGGGGCCCATCGTGATCGAGGTGATCTTCAGTTCGGGATAAAAGCGTTCTTCCTCCTCGGCGCTCACCGGATTGAAGGCATCGACACCCAGGTAGGAAAGGTAGGTTTGCGACCGCACTTTCCCCAGGGCGAGACCCACCGACAGGTTGGCGTCGATGTTCGGAACGTCGAGTTTGCTGTTGTAATCCGGAATGCCGGTCAGGGGCGTGTTGTTGTCTTTCTGATAAAAACCGCCGTAGCCGGCCGACGCGCTGATCTCGACCGGGCGCTTCGGGGTGCGGGTGATCACGTTGACCACCATCCCCATCGCGTTCGAGCCGTAGAGTACCGACGAGGCACCGCGCACGATCTCGATCCGTTCGATGTCGCCCACCGGAATGCGGGCATAGTCGATGTTGCCATAAGTTTCGCCGGCCATCCGCTCGCCATCGATCAGAAAGAGGATGTAGCGCGCGTCGAGTCCCTGGAACAGCATCTGCGTCCCGAAGCCCGCCTGGTGGAATTCGACGCCGGCCAACTCCATCGAAAGTATCTCCTGGATGCTGCGGGCGCCGCTCGTTTCGATCTCGCGAGCCGAGATCACGCGGGTGATCACCGGGGTATTTTTCAGGGTCAACGGAGTGCGGGTGGCCGTCACGACCACTTCGCTGAAGTTGTATATGTTTTCTATCGAGTCGCGCAGGGTTGGAACTGTTTCCGGGGAAGCCGGAGGGATATTCGCCGCCGGAAACGCGGGAATGGCGGGGATTTTTTCATCGGTTGCGGCCGCCACCCGGGCCACGCTGCACAGCAGGGCTGCGATGGCCGCCAGGGTACGGATCGTTTGCATGCGTTTCATCTTTCTTCTTCCTTGGTTTTTGAAACCGTAAAGGTATGGTTTTTTGTATTTTCACAGGGGAATTTTTGTGTTTTATTTTATACTTGAATAAATAGGGATTTTTCGGACGACAAGGTTCTTCCTTTAGACGGAAACCAGGCCGCTATCGGCCATGCCTTTCAAAAACAAACCCGCCCCGGCCATTGGCCGGGGCGGGCGGGAAGCACCTGCCGCACAGCAGGTGCAAAAAGGGGCATGCTCTTACAGCAGGCTTTTGCGGCCTTCGAGCGTGTCGTGGTTGTTCTTCGGATCGTTCCAGTCGACTTTCTTCTTCGGGTCGATCCCGTTGATGTATTTTTCGATGTTGGTGTACCCGTCGCCGTTGAGGTCGCCGACCGCGTCCGACGGATCGTTCGGGGTCAGACCGTAACGGATTTCCCAGGTATCGGGCATCCCGTCCTTGTCGGTGTCGACATAGGGCGTACCGGTGTATTCGGGCAGGCCACCCACCTGGCGCGGATCATAGATGATCCCCAGTTTATAGGATTCGGGGCCGAGGCGAAGGTTCATTTTCAGCGTTACGAGGTCTTTGAGGATATCGCCGTAGTCGCCGCCGTCGACATATTCGATCTCGCCCGTGGTCACCTGACGGATGACGCGGTCATCGACCGCGTCGCGTCGCGGCAGAGTCGCCCCGGCGTTCTTCAGCACATAGGCATAGGCGTTCTTGGCACTCATCACCGTCACCGGTGCCATCGGCATCATCGCCTTGGCACGGATGAAAGATTCGTCGGCCGTCAGGCTGCCCTCGTAACCGAGTTGCAGGCCGTCGCCTTTCCAGTTGTCTTTGTTTACGGCCGGGAAGCCCTCCACGTAGTTGCCTTCGGCATACAACCAACCTTGGGTGCGGCCCTTGCCGTTGATCTGCATGATGCGGTGGCCGATCGGTTTGTCGATCGGGGTGGCCGGACCGGGCTTGAGGTAATTGCCGATCACGTTATAGGAGTAGCCCGCGCCATCGCCCGTGCGGTGTACCCAGTTGAAAAGCACGTTGTTGATGAAGTTGAACTCCGAACTGGCCATCGACGGGTTGCGTCCCGCATTGCAGGCGTAGAGATTGCGCACGAAAGTGTTGTTGCGCCCGCCGAGCGTGCTGCCGAACGAGTGGTTGTAGGTATCGAGCCCCTCGGACGAGATGCAGTTCTGGATCGTCAGGTTGCAGGTCGTCAGGCGGATGCGTTGGCCCCATTCGTTGATATACATGTGGCGGTAGGCCGAGAGATTTTCGTCGCACCCCCAACTGGCCGACACGTGGTCGATGATCACGTTGCCGATCGGTTCGCCTCCCAGGGCGTCGTCGCGGTCGGTCACGCCGGTGTTGCCGCGGCGGAAGCGCATGTGGCGCATGATCACGTCGTGGGTGTCGATGTTGACCGTGCGGCCGGTGATGCACACGCCGTCGCCCGGGGCGGTCTGTCCGGCGATGGTCACATAGGGTGCGCGGATCGAGATCGGCGTTTCGAGGCGGATCACCCCGGCCACGTTAAATACAATGATGCGTGCACCTCCCGTTTCGCAAGCCTCGCGAAAAGTGCCGGGGCCGTTGTCGGCCAGACTGGTGACGGTGATCACTTTGCCACCGCGTCCGCCGGCGGTAAAAGCTCCGCCCCCTTCAGCGCCGGGAAAAGCCCGCAATTCGGCCTGGGGCAGGTCGGAAGGCCGGTTCGACCAAGGCAGATAAGGCCGCCCGCCGGTCATCGCTTCGGCGCGGATCACAACCATCGCCCGTACAAACGCAGCGTCGGAAGCTCGATCGGCCCGCGCCAGCATCGAGTCGCCAACGGCTTGCCGCTCGGGCGGGATCGTCGGATATTGGGCCCGGACCGTGCCGGCCAACAGCAACAACAAGGAGGCGGCTGTCACGCTCTTCAAACATTTCATGCACATCATAAGTAGTCGGGGGTTAAATTCTATCCTGCGAATATACAATTTTCAATCGGATTTCTACGGGTCTCGTTTTTTATTTTTCAATATAGGAATATTTCAAAAAAAATCGTAACATTGCGATTATGCAAGGATGGACTTTCCCTCGGCAGGTTCTCCGGTTGCCTGTTGAGATCGTTTTCCGGTTACCG
>JAITVB010000022.1 GCA_031286025.1 Rikenellaceae bacterium | reverse complement strand
TCCGCAACTTTGGCACATTTTTGCTTTCATGTGTGGATTTATCAGAGCATGTTGTTAGCAACGTCGGGAGCGATCCAGGCTTCGATGATTTCGGCGATGTAGATGTTGTGTAGGTTGCCGTGGGTGGTGTACCATTGGTCGAGGATCGAACGGTCGATGAATCCGCCTTCACGGAAAGTGTCGGTATAGAGTTTCCGGCATTCAAGGGTGAGTCGCGACTCTTCGAAAGTGACGTTTCCGCGCGAGGTGGTGTGCGGGGTGAGGCCCGAAGCGGCGATTTTGTCGGTGTCGCGGCCCGAGGTCGAACCGCAAATGTTCAGCGCCTTGCGGTAGGCCGGGCCGGGAAAGCTGAGGGTAAACTCTGCGCAACGAATCATGAACTCGTCGGTGTATCGCTCCGGGCGGACAAAGACAAACGCCACAGGTTTGTTCCACAGGAATCCGATCCCGCCCCACGAGGCGGTCATCGTGTTGAATTTTTCGGGTACGCCGGCGGTGATCAGCGTCCATTGGCGGCCGATGAGCTCGATTACATTGTCGGTAATCTGCCGGGGGTCTGTTTTTTGCATCATTTCTTGGGACTTTCTGATGCAAATATAAAAAAGAAACCTGTCATTTCCCATCGCGACGGGAAATGACAGGCCTCTCGTACTCGAAAAGTCTTATTCCAAACGTGCATAATTGGCCAATCCCGTTTCGAGGAAACGGACGAACGCCGCCACGTCGAGGTCATACCCCCGGGGCGGAGCGAGCACTTTTTCGTTCGGCCCGAGAAGCACGTAGTACGGTTGGGCGTTCATTCCGAATTTTTTATTCACTATGTAGGAATTGATCTTCCCGAGACTTTTCAGCACTTTTCCGGACTCGGTTTCGATCCATTCCGATTCGGGAACCTCCTTTTTATCGTCGGAATAGAGGGCGACGATCACATACCTCTCGCGCAACAGGTTCATCACCCGCGGATCCGACCACACCTTCATCTCCATTTCGCGGCAGTTGACGCAGCCATGGCCGGTGAAATCGACAAACAGTGGTTTTTGTACTTTTCGGGAGTAGGCCAACGCTTCTTCATAATCAAAAAATCCTTGCAGCCCGTGTTCCAGATGGAGAAAATCGCTGTATTTCGGCGCAAATCCGAACTCAGACACCGCTCCGTCCGCCTTGTCTTCGCCCGGCGAATTGCTTCGGTCCGGCCCCAATATAAAATCCTGTGTGTGCAGCGGCGGTAGGTAGCCCGAAAGCCCCTTGAGCGGCGCGCCCCACATGCCCGGTACGAGGTAAACCACAAATGACAACGTAATGATCGCCAGGAACAGACGGCCTGCGCCGATATGTTTCACCTCGTTGTCGTGCGCAAATTTCAGCTTGCCTAACAAGTAAACACCCAACAAGGCAAATACTGCGATCCAGATGGCCAGATAGACCTCGCGATCGAGAATCCCCCAATGGTAGGTCTGGTCGGCCACGCTCAGGAATTTCAGCCCCAAAGCCGTTTCGAGGAATCCGAGGGTTACTTTGACCGCATTCAACCACCCGCCCGACTTCGGCAGGTTTTTGAGCATCGACGGGAAAAATGCGAAGATCGTGAACGGAAGTGCAAAGGCGATCGAAAAAGCGAGCATCGTAATGATCGGCTCCCAAATCTCGCCTTGCGTGGATTTGATCAGGATCGACCCGACGATGGGCCCCGTGCATGAGAACGATACCAACACCAGTGTCAACGCCATGAAGAATACGCCGACCAACCCGCCTTTGTCGGCCTTGGCGTCGCTTTTATTGACCAACCTGCTCGGCATCCGGATTTCGAATGCCCCGAAGAACGAAGCCGCAAAGACCATGAACACCAGGAAGAACAGCACATTCGGAATCCAATGCGTCGCCAACCAGTTGAAAATATCGGCCGTCACAGTTTCTCCCCCGGCAAAATAGGTTACCAGGATAATCACCGCAATGGGCAGCGTATAAAGGGCGACGATCGAAATGCCGTAAAGCAGCGCCATAAAGCGCCCTCTCCGCTTTCCCTCATTACTTTTGATGAAGAACGACACGGTCATCGGCACCATCGGGAAAACGCATGGGGTCAACAGCGCAACGAAGCCCCACAGGATCGCTTCGAGGATCACGCTCCAGAACGATCCGCCACCCACGGGCGTCGAAGCCTCAGGGGCCAACGTCCCGGTTGTCGTTTCACCGGCCCGTTCAAAAGCGGTGTTGTCCGGAGCTTTCTCCGGCACTGTTTCCGCTTCGGCTGCCGTTTTGCTGTCGGCCGCGACGGTGCCCTCTGCGGCAGCCGGTTCTGTGACCGCCGCTCCCTTCAACTCGACCGAGAAGTCCCATTCGGTCGGAGCGAGGCAACTCTGGTCATCGCACACCTGATACTCGACCGACCCTTTTATCTGCACCGGCCCGGCGGCGGTTACCCGCACTCGTTGGATGAAAACGGCCGTGCCCGAAAACGTGCCCACCTCCATCCGGAAAGTATTGTCATAGGCCCGGTGAGGCTTGGTCTCCATCCGCACTTTGTCGACCAACACACACCCCACACCTGGCGAGAAAGTGAAAGCCGTGGCGTTGGGACCGTCCTGATAGGGGCCGGTATCGTACATGTGCCACGGATGTTGGATCGTGGCGGTCAGCATCATGTCAAATTCGTTCGCGATCCGGGTCGCTTTGGCCTCGGCCCGCCACGAAACGGGATCGGGCATCTGTCCGAACAAGGTGATCGAGAACGCCCAGAGAGCGAGGATCGGCAGGAGTTTTTTCATTCTTCGTTGCCTGTGTGTGTTGGCGATATCGTTAACAGAATTCCCAGTCCGACCCTTCTCTGCCGTCTTTGACCTTGATACCCAAGGCGGTGAGGGCATCGCGGATCTTGTCCGAGGTGGGCCAGTCCTTGTTGGCCTTGGCCGACGAACGGATGTCGAGGATCAGTCCCATCAACCCGCCGACGAGTTCCATCCGGTCGTTCCCGGCCTCGTCCTGCAGCCCGAGCACGTCGAAAACCAATGTGCGGGCACTTTCGGTCAATGTTTCGAGATCGGCCGCGGTAATCTGCTGCTGCCCGTCGTTGAGTTGGTTGATGATGCGTACCCAGTCGAAAAGCACAGAAATGGCCACGGAACTGTTCAGGTCGTCATTCATTGCCGCACGCCACGCCTTGTCGAACTCGGCCACGTCGACCGTCGATGCGGCCGAAGGCTTGATCTTCCCGATCGCCGCCACCCCTTTCATCAGCCTCTCCAACCCCTTTTCAGCCGCCTGCAACGCTTCGTTCGAAAAATCGAGCGTCGAACGGTAGTGGGCCTGCAGGATGAAGAAACGGATTGTCGTCGGCCGGTAAGCCTGCGTGAGCAACGGATGGGTTCCCGTAAAAAACTCATCGAGCGAGATCGAGTTGCCGAGCGATTTGCCCATCTTCTGGCCGTTGATGGTGATCATGTTGTTGTGCATCCAACAGCGGGCCGAATCGCTGCCGTGGGCGGCGGTGTTCTGGGCGATCTCGCATTCGTGGTGGGGGAAGAGCAGGTCCATCCCTCCGCCATGAATGTCAAAATGCTCACCCAGGTACTTGGTGCTCATCGCCGAGCATTCGAGGTGCCACCCCGGAAATCCTTCGCTCCAAGGCGAAGGCCAACGCATGATGTGTTCGGACGAAGCCCTTTTCCAGAGGGCGAAATCATACGCGTGGCGCTTATCGCCCTGCCCCTCGGTGTCGCGCGTGCCGGTCTGGAGCTCGTCGAGCACACGGCCCGACAGTTTTCCGTACTTGTGGTCGCGGTTGTAATTTTCGACGTCGAAATAGACCGAGCCGTTGCTTTCGTAAGCGTAGCCGCTTTTCAGAATTTCCTTGACCAGTTCGATCTGCTCGATGATATGTCCCGAGGCATGGGGCTCGATGCTCGGCGGCAGGACGTTCATCATCCGCATCATGTCGTGGTAGCGGTTGGTGTAATATTGCGCCACCTCCATCGGTTCGAGCTGTTCCAACCGGGCTTTTTTCAGAATTTTGTCCTCACCTTCGTCGGCATCGTTGACCAAGTGTCCCACATCGGTGATGTTGCGCACGTAGCGCACCTTGAAACCCGAAGCCAACAGCCACCGGAACAGCAGATCGAAAGTCACGGCCGACCGCGCATGCCCCAGATGGGGATCGCCGTAAACCGTCGGTCCACAGACGTAAACCCCCACAAAAGGCGGGTCGAGCGGCCGGAATTCCTCCTTCCGCCGCGAGAGCGAATTATAGATAAAAAACGTCGAATCCATATCCATTGTGCGAAACTAAGAATTACAAAAATCCGAAAATATTTCCGTTTCCACAAAAAGTTGCCGGATTTATTCGCTCGATTCCCGTGTATTTTATACCTTTGTCGGGAAACGCCGGGCGGTTCCCGGCGGCGAAAACCGAAACTCCTGTCATGGATACCTACAAAAAATACAACCTGATCACCGGTTGGCTCTCGTTTGCAATTGCGGCGACCACTTACCTGATGACGATGGAACCGACGGCGAGCCTGTGGGACTGCAGCGAATTTATCGCCACTTCCTACAAACTCGAAGTGGGCCACCCTCCCGGAGCGCCGCTTTTCATGATGATTTCGCGGTTCTTCACGATGTTTGCCGCCGACACGGCCCACGTGGCGATGATGGTTAACGCGATGTCGGCCCTGGCGAGCGCCTTCACGATCCTGTTCCTCTGTTGGACGATCACCCACCTGGCCCGCAAATGTTTCAGGAAAAGCCGCGAAGAACTCTCGCAGGGCCAAATCCTGGCCATCATGGGCGCCGGGCTGATCGGGGCGTTGGCTTACACGTTTTCCGACACGTTCTGGTTTTCGGCGGCCGAGGGCGAGGTCTACGCCCTGTCGTCGTTCTTTACGGCGATCGTCTTTTGGGCCATGCTCCAGTGGGAAAACGTGGCCGACGCGCCTCATGCCAACCGTTGGTTGGTGTTGATCGCCTACCTGATGGGGCTTTCGATCGGGGTTCACTTGCTCAACCTGTTGGCCTTCCCGGCGATGGTGTTCATCTACTATTTCAAGAAATATCCGCAGACCACCCGCAAAGGTGTGTTGTATGCCACGGCGATTGCTGCCGCTCTGGTCATCTATGTGCTCTATATGCTCATTCCGTGGACGGTGCAGATCGGAGCGTTCATTGACCGGATGTTTGTCAACGGCTTCGGATTTCCGGTCAATTCGGGAATGGCGGTCTATGCCGTAATGCTCTTTGCCGTGCTCGGTTGGGCGGTGTGGTTTACCCACAAAAAGGGAAAGGCGTTCTGGAACACGTTCCTGCTGATGACCACGGTCGTACTGTTGGGATACAGTTCCTATGCCTCGGTGATCATCCGTTCGGCCGCCAATCCGCCGATGAACAGCAACGGTCCGAGCAATCCCTATGGACTTTACTCGCTGTTGGCCCGCGACCAGTATGGCCAACGCCCGCTGTTACATGGCCAGAACTACTCGTCGTTGATCGTCGATGCCGATATGAAAACCGCTTACTATGTGGGCGACGACAGCAAATACGAACCGATCCAACGCATCGCGGGCTACAAATTCGAGCCCTCGTCGTTTTTCCCCCGGATGCATAGCAACCGCGAGGGCCACATCGAGGAATACAAAGTCTGGGGCCAGGTTTCCGGCCGCCCGGTACAGGTCTACGATCAGACGGTCGTCGTGCCGACTTTCGGCGAGAACCTGCGCTTTTTCTTCTCTTACCAGGTCAATTTCATGTATTGGCGCTATTTCCTGTGGAACTTCGTCGGACGCCAGAGCGACCTGCAATCGACCGGTTCGATCACCGACGGCAACTGGCTCTCGGGCATCACCCCGATCGACGACATCTACCTCGGCCCGCAGAAGGACATCCCCGCGGACACGGCCGACAACAAAGGGCGCAACAAATATTACTTCTTGCCGTTCCTGCTCGGTCTGGCCGGCTTGCTTTACCACCTGAACCGCGACGGGAAGGATTTTTCGGTAGTGATGTGGCTCTTCTTCATGACCGGGTTGGCCATCGTGCTCTACCTCAACCAGACGCCGGGCGAGCCGCGCGAGCGCGATTACGCCTATGCCGGATCGTTCTACGCCTTTGCGATCTGGGTGGGGTTGGGTGTGTTGTGGATATGGGAGTTGCTGTCAAAGGCGCTCAAAAAACCGGCTGTGGCTGCCGCGGCGGCAACGATCGCCTGTGCCGGAATTCCGATATTGATGGCCGCCCAGAACTGGGACGACCACGACCGTTCACACCGCTATGTGGCCCGCGACTTCGGCTACAACTACCTCGAAGCGTGCCTGCCCAACGCCATCA
>JAITVB010000259.1 GCA_031286025.1 Rikenellaceae bacterium | reverse complement strand
CTTCTTTATCATGGCGTGTGTCTTCATTATTGTCCGATCGAGTTGAGTTTGGCACGGGCGGCGTCAAGGACGCCGTCGTCGGTGGCGGTGTAGCCGTCGACGATGCTCTGGAAGGTGGCTTTGGCCTGGAACGCGTCGTTTCGCTTGAGATAGATGTCGCCCAGGATGAGGAACGACTGAGCGAGCCAGTATTGTTGCGGCGTGTTGCTTTGGGCGAATTTCATCACCTCGGCTTCGGCGCTGCCGAAGTCGTTGCGATCATACAGGATTTTGATCATCCGATACTGTGCTTCGGCGCCGGCCATGGTTTTGGGGTTGGCGGCCACTTCGCGGAAGCCGGTCAGGGCGCGGTCGACGCCGCCTGTTTGCAGGTCGGCCTTGGCGAGCAGGAATTTGGCATCGGCCACCGCCTCGTCCGAGGCCATCCCCGAGGCGATCACATAATTGGCGGCATTGGTCCATCGGTCCGGATCGGCACTGCGTGATTCGGCCCGCAGATAACCGGCAAGCGCCTGTGCGATCACTGTTCGGCTAACCGAAAGTTTGCTCAGGCGCAGGTATTGTTCCGAGGCCTTGGCATAATTCTCGCGGGCCGCGTTGATCCCCCCGGCGTTCAACAGGGCGTTGGCCGTGAAAGGGCCAAAGGGCATCCCGACTACTTTTTCATAATTCGCGAGTGCGTTTTCGACGTCGTCCTGCTGCATCTGGCAGTCGGCCAGATAGTAGGTTGCATTGGCCACGTAGCCCCCGTTGGGGAATTGCCTGAGGTAAGTCTCCATCAGCGGCTCGGCCCGGTGCGAGTCGCCTGTCAGGTAGATGCGTTCGGCGACGAAGAAGGTGAGCGAGTCGCGCTCAATGGCCATCGCGTTGGTTTCCACGCCGTGTTCGCGGGCAAAGGAAAAGTAACCGTCCAGGTCGTTGCGGTCGACGTAGATGTTGCGGATGCCGAGCAAGGCGTCTTTCGACTGTGGCGCGTTGGGCCGTTGTTCGACCACCATCTTGTAATATCTGAGCGCTTCGGTGTTATTGCCCATGTTCTGACAGATCAACCCCAGACCGGACAGGGCGCTCGGGTAAAGCGGCGAGGCGGGATACCGGTCGATAAACTGTTTGAGCGTGGCGGCGGCTTCCGTAAATTGTTCCTGCTTGGTGTAGGTGCTGCCGAGTTCATACATCGCCTCGTCGACATATTCGCTGCGTGTGCCGATGATCGCTTTCAACGCCGTGATCTTGGCACCCGTGCCTTGGGTAAGGCCGAGAGCGATCGCCCGTTGGAACGAAGCGTATTGCGACGCCACGCCCCCGATGCGGATCGCATGGTCATAGCTTTCTATCGCCTGCGTGTAGTCCTTGTTCAGGAAGTGGAGGTCGCCCACGCGGTCATAGCCGTCGGCCTTTAACTGATCCTGCGGCGTGTAGACGCTTATGAAACGGTTGAACCATGTCGAAGCCTCGCGGTAGTTTTTCGTCTGGAAACAGCAGTAACCGAGGTTGTAGTTGGCCATTTGGTTTTCGAGTTCGGTCTTGGGCGAAAGCACCACGTAGTCCTGATAGAGCGGAATCGCCCGCGTATAGTCGCCTTGGCGGTAATAGGTTTCTGCCTGCCAGTAGTTGGTCAGCGCGGTGTATTTCGGGGTGAGGCGGTTGGCTGCCGCCAACGTAAACATCTTTTGTGCGTTTTCAAGGTCGCCTCCCTCATAAAACTCCAATCCGCGGAAGTAGGCGATCTTTTGCAGCGCCTGCCGCGTTTCGTTGTCGGGATTTTTGATCAGCTCGATCGCCTCGTATGCCGCGGTATAGTTTCGCGAGTTGAAATAGGCAGCCATCAGCAACCGGCGTGCCTCGTCGATGCGGGGCGAATCGGGGAAAAGCCCGGTGTAGCGGGTCAGGGTGTTGATCGTTTCGTTGAACACGCCGCCGCCGGCTTCGTATTGCAGTTTGGCGAAGTTGAACATCGCCTCTTCCTGCACCGCAGGATCCCGGTCGAGGTTCATCGCCAACGAGAAAGCCTGTACCGCGCGGGGCTTTTTACCCTCGCGCACGCTGATGCTCCCGATGTGGTAAGCCGCGTTCTGGGCCAACAGGTCATCGCCTACGGCCACCCGTTCCAACAGGGCTACGGCCAACGGCAATTCACCCTCCATGTAGGCGGCATAGCCGGTGATGTATTGCTCTTCGCGCGTCAGGCTCGGATGCTGTGCGGCATACTGTTTCAGGTAGTAAAGGGACTGCCGGTAATCGCCCAAATGGAAGAACGACTCGCCGGCAATCTTTTGCAACTCGGCCAACCGTTCGCCTGTGGCCTGTGAAATCAGAGCCGGGGCAGCCTGAGCCACGGCCTCGTATTTCTGATCCTTAAAGTCGATCTGCACGAGGTAGAACGGAATCACCGGCCCATAGTTGCGGTCGTCGGCCAATGACGAAAAACCGCGCCGGGCTTCGCCATAGTCGCCGTTGATGTAGGCGATGTAAGCCTTGTAATAGGTTGCCGAAGGGGCATACACCCGGTCGGCGCCCACCCGGTCGAAATCGTGCAGTGCTTCGTCGTGATCTTCCTCACAGAAAGCGGAGTAGCCCCGGTTGAAAAAGAGTTCGCTCCGTTCGGTAGCCGACAGGGCGTAGGGATCGACCCGGCGGTAGGCGTCGAGCGCGGCGGCGTAGTTCTTGCGCCGTTGGTAGAGATGGCCCAAGGTGATGTACACGCGGTCGGCATAGATCGTCTGATAGGTATTAACGTATTGGTTCAACAGGAGTTCTGCCTCAGGGTCACCCGTGGCGGCCGCCGAGAGGGCCACGTAGCGGTCGATCGTTTCGGCGGTCGAGGTGTTGTCGGTCGCGACGTCGCTTTTCAGCCCGGCGAGCATCTTACGGGCGGCGGCATACTGCCCGGCATCGTGAAGTTCGATGCCTCGGCGCAATTCGCGTTGGAAACGGGTTTCGGAAGTCTGGGCAAAAAGGGTGGTGGCAAAGAACACGAGGGCGATCGCCGCGATGATCGGTTTTCCTGCTGACATGGTTTCTTCGTTTTTAACCCCTCAAAGGTAGTAAAAAATATTTTTCCCGAAGGAGGCTTGTAAATGATACGGTCGAAGGTGTTCGAATATTGCCCGGAATCGATACCTTTGCACCAATTCTAATCGGATTCTAAGATGACACTGATCAAATCCATATCGGGTATCCGCGGCACGGTGGGCGGCGCGCCCGGCGACAACCTAACGCCCGTCGACATTGTGAAATTCGCGGCGGCCTATGGCCGTTGGCTTTGCAATTCGGTTCCGGTCGGACACGACATCCGTCCGGTGGTTGTGCTCGGACGCGACGCCCGCACCTCGGGGCCGATGGTCGCGGCGCTGATCGAATCGACGCTGATCGGTTGCGGGATCGACGTCGTTGACCTCGGTCTGGCCTCGACCCCCACGGTCGAAATGGCCGTTACGGGTAAAAAAGCCAATGGCGGCGTCGTTGTCACCGCTAGCCACAACCCGGCCCAATGGAATGCCCTGAAACTTCTCAACGGCCACGGAGAATTTCTGAACGATACCGAAGGGAAGAAGATCTTGGCGTTGGCCGAGCGGGAAGATTTTTCGTTCGTCGGCGTGGAAGAACTTGGAAAGATCGTTTCGCGCGAATCCTATGACGCGGCCCACATCGACGCCGTGATGGCCCTGCCGTTGGTCGATGCCGGAACGGTACGCAAACGCAGGTTCAAGGTCGTGGTCGATGCCGTCAACTCGGTCGGCGGCATCGTGATCCCCGCCCTGTTGCGCCGCCTCGGGGCCGAAGTGGTCGAACTCAACTGCACCCCGAACGGCTGCTTCGCCCACAATCCCGAACCGTTGGCCGAAAACATGGTCGGGATCTCGGCCGAAGTCGTCCGCACCGGCGCCGATCTCGGCGTGGTGGTCGATCCCGACGTTGACCGTCTGGCTTTCGTGTGCGAAGACGGAAAAATATTCGACGAAGAATATACCCTTGTCGCCGTCGCCGATTATGTTCTCTCGCGCCTGCCCGGCCCGGGCAACACGGTGTCGAACCTCAGTTCGTCGCGCGCCCTGCGCGACGTCACCCGTGCCCGCGGCGGACAATACGCCGCCGCCGCTGTCGGTGAAGTCAACGTCGTCGCCAAAATGAAAGAAACCGGCGCCGTCATCGGCGGCGAAGGTAATGGCGGCGTCATCTACCCCGAGCTCCACTATGGCCGCGACGCCTTGGTCGGTGTCGCCCTCTTCCTCAGTGCCTTGGCCCGCTCGCGCAAAAGTTGCTCGCAACTCCGGGCCGGATTGCCCGTCTACAAGATGTCGAAAAACAAAATCGAACTAACCCCCGGGATAAACGTAGACTGTCTCCTCGAAACGGTCAAAAAAGCCTACATCAAGGAACAAGTAACCGACATCGACGGCATAAAAATCGACTGGGCCGACGGATGGGTACACCTCCGCAAATCAAACACCGAACCCATCATCCGCATTTACAGCGAAGCCTCAACGATC
>JAITVB010000245.1 GCA_031286025.1 Rikenellaceae bacterium | reverse complement strand
CGAAAAGAGTTGCATCCGGTACATCCCCACATTGCGGACGCCGGTTTCCGGGTCGCGCGTGTGGACGAGCGGCAGGGTGACAAATCGCCCCCCATCGGCCGGCCAACATTTCAGGATGGGCAATTTTTCAAGGTTGGGCTCGGCCGATACCACCTGTTGGCATTCGCCATGTCCTTTGCGTGAGCGCGGCAACCAAGCCCCGGCTTGTTTCACCAACGGCAACATTTTCAGCAGTTCCGAAAAGTTGCCGCTGTGAGACCCCATGACCTGGCCGAATATCGCATCGAGGCGGTCGCGCAACGCTTCGGGACGGTCGACGCCAAGTGCCATCGCCATCCGCCGCTGCGAACCCATCAGGTTGGTCGCCACTGAAAACTCCGTCCTCGTATTCTTGAACAGCAGTGCTTTGCCACCGCCCGGCTGCTTCGAAAAACGGTCGGTGATCTCGGCGATCTCCAACACCGGATCGACCGGGGCGTCGACCTCGATCAATTCTCCCGCCTGGCGCAGACAGTCAATATATTGAGTCAGACTTTTATACATTTTACTTGGGAGTATAAACGATCGTCGTGTCTGACGGGAAATACCCCTTAACCGTTTGGCCGATCTCTTTCTTTATGAATTCCCAACGCGAGAAGATGGCTAGGACGAGCAGGATGAGCAGGACGAGCATCCCCCGTTCGGTCACGCTGCGTTCTTTCCATTTTTTCATAGGCTGTAACAGGATGAGGCCGACGGCCGTGATCGCCATACCATAAGGCAGGTGTATGGTTGCGGTTTTCTTAATTTGTCTTGAACGGAAACTTGATCGCGGCCAGTTCTGTATTCGCCTTCTCGATCTTCTGGGCCAACTCGGCTTTGAAGGCCACGAGCTTTTCAGCCAATTCGGGTTCGCCGGTGGCCATGATCTGCACGGCCAGGATCGCGGCGTTGTTCGCCCCGTCCAACGCTACCGTCGCCACGGGGATTCCCGAAGGCATCTGCAGGATCGACAGCACGCTGTCCCACCCGTCCATCGAGTTCGACGACTTGACCGGCACCCCGATCACCGGCAACGTCGTCATCGCCGCAATCACGCCCGGCAAGTGGGCCGCTCCGCCCGCACCGGCAATAATCACCTTGATCCCGCGCGAGGCAGCTTCTTTGGCGAACGCCATCACCCGGTCGGGGGTACGGTGGGCCGACAAGGCGTTGATCTCATACGGAATCTCCATCTGGTCGAGGAACTTGGCAGCAGCTTCCATCACCTTCATATCCGAGGTGCTGCCCATGATGATGCTTACTTTAGGGTTCATACCGGTCGTTGTTTTGTCGCCCTGCGGCGGGGCGGTTCGAAAATATTCGTTAACTTTGCCCGGTGCTTCTATGCACCCGGAATTTTGACTTTGCTTTTGCAAAAGTAATCAATTTTTTCACCCCGATGAAGCGCGTCACCCTCCACGGCCGGAATTTTCGAGAGTCGATCCCTTGCGAAGAGATCGAACGGAGAATCAGGGCGTTGGCCGAACGGATCAACTGCGACTACCGCGAAAAACCACTACCGTTGTTTGTCGTGATCCTGAACGGCGCGTTCATGTTCGCGTCAAAAGTGCTCAGGGAGATCGATTTCCCGTGCGAGGTGTCGTTCGTGAAATTCACGTCTTATACCGGAATGGCCTATTCCGGAAAAGTGCGTGAGTTGATCGGCCTCACCCAGGATGTGCGCGGCCGCGAGGTAATCGTGCTCGAAGACATCGTCGAAACCGGCGAAACGATCGAAGCCCTCGACCAAATGCTGTGCAACCGGGGAGCGGCCGGAATCGGCTACGCCGTGCTGTTCCTGAAACCCGAAAAATACCGGAAATCGATCCCGATCCGCTATGCCGCCATGGAGATCGGCGACGATTTCATCGTCGGTTATGGCCTCGACTACGACGGTTTGGGACGCAACCTGAAAGACATTTACACCATAATCGAAGAATGACACACCCCGAACTGCCCTCCGACGGCACTATGCTACCCTTGGTAGAAGATTTTTACACGATCCAGGGCGAAGGTTTTCATACAGGGAAACCCGCTTACTTCATCCGTCTTGGAGGATGCGACGTGGGCTGCCGTTGGTGCGACGCCAAGTTTACGTGGAATCCCCGGACGTTTCCGCCCGTGGAGGTTGACGAAATTGTGGCCCGGGCCACCGCCATGGCCGCCCGGGCGATCGTGATCACCGGGGGCGAACCGTCCCTTTACCCGTTGGAATACCTCACCGAGGAATTGCATCGCCGCGGCGTGAAAATTTTTCTGGAAACCTCGGGCGTTTGCCCCATCCGCGGGGCGTTCGACTGGATCTGCCTTTCACCGAAGAAACAGCAGCCCCCGTTGCCCGAAATCCTTTTGTCGGCCGATGAGCTCAAAGTGATCGTTGAAACCGGGGCAGACCTTGCCTGGGCAGAGGAAAACGCTGAAAAAGTGTCCGAAAAGTGCATGCTCTACCTCCAACCCGAGTGGAGCCGCCATGAAGCGATCACCCCCCTGTTGGTTGAGTACGCCAAAGTCCATCCCCGTTGGAATATTTCGGTGCAGACCCATAAATTTATGCACATTCCGTAAAAGGGCGGACGCTCCGGCATTTCCAGGCGCCCCTTTGCGATTATGGAATTTTGGACGAAATTATCATTCATGCTGAAATTCCATATGGTATCGATCATCGCGACAATCGCACAAAACATATCGACGCCTCCCGGCAATCGTCGACCGGAATGCGGTCGAGAAACGCCTCAACGGCGGATAATATCTGAAGAAAAAACGAAAAGAGGAAAAATTGATCGGCGAGTGTACCCATTTCAACAGATTTATTTATATTTGCAGAAATAAATTCATGTTTTCCGACTGTTATGTAAAAAGAAACCTCCCCGAAGTCCGATCTTATGGCATGGTGGGTAGCCATAAGCAGGACCGAGGGGAGGCTTTCTCTAAACAGGATAGTCCCGCAGGGGCGATCGAAAAAGTAATAAGAATAAAGAAAGCCGGCAATTTGCCGGCTTTCTTTATTCCCATTTCATAGAATCTTGAAAGTATGTTATTAAGTAGTTTGATAATTGCTTTGTCTTGTTGTTGCCGGGCTCCCCGCATCCGCCGCATGCTTCTTTACCCTGTCCCGCTTGCGGAAGCGGAACAAAAAAGTGCGGGCGATATTGCGTGATACTACTTGTACATTGCAAAAATAATCAAAGTTTCAATACGGCGGTGCCTTTTGCGGGATAATTTGCTATATCGCCGCTGTATGGCATGTTATTGTACTTATTTTCATCATATAACATATGACTGCACGACAATGCCGGTAATGTGAGAATGGGCATTGCAGTAGCGTTATCGTCGCAAATAGATAGCCGTATATACGTTATAAATATACAGATCGCAGCATGTCTGCCACCGGTCTTTTCTCGCGGGAACGCTATGATCTTTTTGCGAAAACGCTACCTTTGCAAATAGAATCCCGCTGCAAACGAAACTTTTGCACTCAAACCCCACGCATTTATTATGGCAGGAAGAACATCGGGTCCCCGCACGAGGGCCAATATAATCGAGCAGGCGTTCAAGCTGTTCTGCTCGAAGCAGTACGACCAGGTGACCTATCCCGAGATCGAACGCGCCACCGACCTTAGGCGCGGGTCGATCCTGTACCACTTCAAGAATAAGCAGGAACTGTTCGAAGCCGTCGTGGAGACGATGCTGCTCAACTGGAGCGCCTCGCTCGACGTGCCGCCGCCCGAGGGGGACATACTGAAATGCTTTATCGAAAGGTTTGTTGGCAATTGCGGAAAGGTCAAAAAGTCGGCGGCGGCGCAGGGGATCAAAAACATCCATTTGGCATACTATACGATCGAGAACACGGCGTTCTGCTATTTCAAGGATTTCGACAAACGCCTGAGGCAGACGCGCGAGGTGGAGCACCGCATATGGACGAACGTGCTGACCCGGGCGGTCGAGAAGGGGGAGGTCGACGGTGCGGCGGAGCCGGAGGTCTTTGCGCGGCTATTTATGAGCTTGTACTACGGCTACGTCTACTCCTCGATACGCGACGCGGACGGCGGCGACGTGAACCTGCTGCGCGCAGACCTGTTCGCGCTCTACGACCGCGTGAAAATGAAATGACCGGTTCGATCCGTCGTTCCCAAGCCCTGCACTTTATGGGAATTCGCGATGAAACCGAAAAAATCGCCCACAGGCAAAAATCATTGACGCAATGATCCGGCAGACTTCCCGTCGTGTGTTCTATACAAAAAACAAGGGGCAACCGTCTTTGAGTCAGACCGTTGTCCCTTGTCGGGGTGAGAAGACTCGAACTTCCGACCTCCACGTCCCGAACGTGGCGCGCTAACCAACTGTGCTACACCCCGGAGAGTTACAAGGTGCAAATATACGCCCTTTTTTTGAAAAACAAAGCGATAACCGGCTAAAGCCGCCGCTTTTTATAAAAGAGCCCCCTGAATGTGTCTCGCATAACTCGATGTTTCGGGTTGCAAACTTAATTTCAGTCGAGTTGTCCGACGCTGTGGAAAATCATGCAAAACGATCAATAAAAGTCAGTTGCGCCATTTTTCAAAAAGCTGTCATATCAGGCTGCTGTTTTTCCCGAAATCATGCTTATTTTTCAGTTGCGTCTACCTTCACATTGTGCAGCATGACGCAGTTGTTGGTGCCCGCGCCGCCATAGAGGTATGAGGAGTTGCCGGAATTATAGATGCGCAGACCGAATCCGCCGAAACCGGTCGTACCCAAAGCACCGGAGGGATCCGTCCAGGAGATGTCGGCCGTATTGGGCAGGTTTTGTTCGGTTTGCAACGGCGTCTTCACGGACTTCGTTGAAGCCGCTACGTGCAAAGTATTGCCTTTTACGGAAACGGTGATGGTGCTCTGCGGCATGAACGCGCACGTCAGAGTGCCCGTAGTCAATGCGGTCTGGTTGTCGCCGTCATATCGATACAGTGCCCATTGTGTGCCGCTGGTACTGGCCGGGACGCGCTCCACACGCAAGCCGTATCCCTTGCGGGTGGCAGGATCGTACTTAATAAAGACATCTATGTAGCAGCCGCTGCCGCCGAATCCCTGACCCTCTACCTTACCTGTAGAGTAGTTCAATACCAATGACATATCGCCGTATTGGCCGGATTGGGCAAACACAAACCTGGAGGAGGGTACCGCACGGGTATTGTTCATCAGCCCCCAGATCCCTTCCGAACCGTTGGTGCCGATGCCCCAACCCCACGGCACATTGGCTCCGTCCTCGCTGTCAAAGAACCATCGACCGGTCGTGGTCATGCGGTTTTCGTTGGCGACATACAGGTTCTTAAAGTCGGTATACAGCGGTGTCCCTGTCACATCGGACGCCGTGATCGCGCGGGCGGTGTATACGGTGATGGAAGAGCCGGCGGCGGGACTGAAGGCATATTTCGGTGTGATCACGGCGCGTAAGTAGTAACCGATGTCGTACTTGTCAAACGTGTACACCTTATACGGATCGTCCACAAAGTGTCCGGCATCGTCGTTTCTCATGGTGCCGATGTGAATGCCGTTCGTGGTTGTCGGCCCCGTTTCGCGGTACCACTCGATCATGGACACGTCTTTGTATCCGAGGTGGTCGAGCGTGTAGCCGAGCGTCGCCATGTTCTTGCCGATAGTTATCGCGGGCGACGTAAGTACGGGCGCAGAAACGGGCACCGGACGAATGTTCAGCGTCGCCCCGGCCGAGATGCCGTTCGGAAGCGTACCGGTCACGATTGTCTTAACGATAGCGCCCGTGTTGTTGGGTTTGGCGGTCAGGGTAAGGACGCCGGTCGAACGATCGACCTCGCCGTTCAAAAGCTTCGTATCGTACTTCCAAACGATTTGGTTGGCGTCGACGGAAGACGCCGGAGCCGGGGCAGGCGTCAAAACGGCGCTGTTGTTGGCGCCTGTTTGGTCGGAATACAAGGTGTTGCTCGTGGTGCCGATCAAGAAGCGATAGGGAAGATTGGCGTAAGGCGCCCACCGGGCGGT
>JAITVB010000212.1 GCA_031286025.1 Rikenellaceae bacterium | reverse complement strand
CGCATCAACCTCGGCGGGCTTTATGTCCAACCCGAATTGCTTTATAATTCAAACAC
The DNA here is from genome assembly GCA_031286025.1 of Rikenellaceae bacterium. Taxonomy (GTDB): domain Bacteria; phylum Bacteroidota; class Bacteroidia; order Bacteroidales; family Rikenellaceae; genus JAITVB01. The sequence goes on along the minus strand of JAITVB010000212.1, from coordinate 2,593 downwards.
ATATAGTTACGAATATCAGTTCCCTACGGGACAGTACACGTCAGATGCATCGTCGGCTTCCGTGCGCAACGCCACGCTTGAGTTGCCCGTTATGGTCGGATTCAAGATACTGTTCCTCAGACTCGAAGCCGGCCCTTCCTTTACGTTGGGCAACTGGGACGACATCAAGTCGGGCGATCTCAGCGGCTTAGGCATCGACTTCAAAAGCCCTGTGACCGGTTATCAGGCCGGGTTGGGCGCCGAGTTCGGCAAGTTCTCGATAGGCTTGCGCTATGCGGGGTATTTTTCGCGCACGGAGCAAACCTTTACCTTGCCCGATCACACGACACAGCAACTTAAATCGGATAAGAACGGTCGCTTCATGCTCTCGCTCGGCTATTTCTTTTAACGGTTATAAATTCTTGAAAAAAGGAGGGGGTAATCCCCTCCTTTTTTTATTATCTTTGCGATGTCTTCCGGCATGCGGTATTTTTTACTCCGTCCGGACAAGTTTTGATCGGGAGCACTGAGCAATACACAATGAACGAAAAAATAATCCAGATCGAAGGCATCGACCTGCAAGAACTTTACGGCATCAGGAATGCCCACATGGAACAGATCACGGGAAAATTCCCGTTGTTGAAAATCGTGGCGCGCGGCGACAGGATCAGGATCGCCGGCCCGGAAGGGCAAATCGACCTTTTTGAGAAGAAACTCGATGCGCTGATCGGATACGTCGAAAAATTCGGACACCTGTCGAAAGAGGTGATCGACCAGGTCTATGACCGCGGCACGCAGGGAATTGCGGCAGATGCCCCTGTGGACAACAACGTCATTGTCTATGGCAACGGCGGCATCATCGTTCGTGCCCGCACGATCAACCAGGAGCGGTTGGTTGAGCTGTCCGAAACCAACGACCTACTGTTTGCCGTCGGGCCGGCCGGTTCCGGGAAGACTTACACGGCCATCGCACTTGCCGTGAAGGCGCTTAAAGACAAGATTGTACGAAAGATCATCCTCACTCGCCCGGCGGTCGAGGCAGGCGAAAAACTCGGCTTCCTGCCGGGCGACATGAAGGAAAAACTCGACCCGTATCTCCAACCGCTTTACGACGCGTTGAACGACATGATACCGGCCGCCAAACTGGCCAAATACATGGAGGAGGGCACGGTGCAGATCGCCCCGTTGGCTTTTATGCGCGGCCGCACGCTCGACAATGCCTTCGTGATCCTGGACGAGGCGCAGAATACGACCCTGCCCCAACTGAAAATGTTTTTGACGCGCATGGGCAAGAATGCACGGTTTATCGTCACCGGCGATATGACGCAGATCGACCTGCCGCGAAAATCCGATTCGGGCCTGGCCCCGACAATCAACCAACTGCGAAAAGTCGAAGGGATCGGCATCGTTGAGTTCGACCGACGCGACATCATCCGCCACCCGCTCGTAAAATATATCGTCGAGGCGTTCGAAACACTGCCGACGGCCGAAAACGGCGCCCCCAGGGACTAAAATCAAAAATAGAACTAATAACATGGCACAGGCAATCACAAAAACCAATTTCAAATTTGACGGACAAAACAGCCTTTATGTGGGTAAGGTGCGCGACGTGTACGATATCCGGGGCGAATATCTGGTGATGGTCGTTTCGGACCGCATTTCGGCCTTCGATGTGGTGCTGCCCGAAGGAATTCCCTATAAGGGACAGGTACTGAACCAAATCGCCTCGAAATTCCTTGATGCAACGGCCGATATTTGCCCCAACTGGAAAATCGCTGTGCCCGACCCGATGGTAACGGTGGGTTACAAATGCGACACCTATCCGGTCGAAATGATCGTGCGGGCTTGCCTGACCGGTAGTTCGTGGCGAGACTACAAAGCCGGCGCACGCGAAATCTGCGGTGTGAAACTGCCCGAGGGAATGCGCGAACACCAACGTTTTCCACAACCGATCGTCACGCCGACGACAAAAGCCGAATTGGGCGCACACGACCAGAACATTTCGAAAGAGGAGATCGTTTCGCTCGGTCTGGTTCCGGAAGCGGAATATGAACAACTCGAAAAATATGCCCTCGCACTCTTTGCCCGCGGTTCGGAAATGGCGACCAGGCAAGGGTTGATCCTTGTCGACACGAAATATGAATTCGGTAAACGGGGGGGCGAAATCATTCTGATCGACGAAATCCACACCCCCGACAGTTCCCGTTATTTCTACGCCGACGGCTACCGGGAACGTTTTGACAAGGGCGAACAACAACGCCAACTGTCGAAGGAATTTGTGCGTGAATGGCTGATGGGACACGGTTTTCAGGGCCGCCCGGGCGACGTCCTTCCGAAGATGGACGATGCCTTTGTGGAAAGTGTCAGCGAGCGCTATATCGAACTCTATGAGATGATCACGGGTGAAAAATTCGTCCGGGTCGAGGTTTCTGAAAATACGTTGGAACGCATCGAGGCTAACACAAGAAACATGTTGGCCCGTCTATGAGGATAACGTTGCTCGGAACGGGGACGTCGCAAGGGGTGCCGGTCATTTCATGCCGATGCGCCGTGTGTCGCAGTACCCATAGTTGCGATAAACGCTTACGGTCGTCGGTATTGATCGAACACAACT
>JAITVB010000147.1 GCA_031286025.1 Rikenellaceae bacterium | reverse complement strand
ACATCGCCTTGCGATGGCCTGCCTGACGGCCCAGGTGGTTGAATTTTTTGTTATGTCTCATGATTGATCTTAATCTTTGTCAAGTTTGTACATCGAAACGTCCATCCCGAAGTGGAGGTTGAGCGAAACCAACAATTCGTCGAGTTCGGAGAGCGACTTCTTGCCGAAGTTGCGGAATTTGAGCAGGTCGTTGCGGTGGAAGCGCACCAGGTCGCCGATCGTTTCCACTTCAGCCGCCTTGAGGCAATTGAGCGCACGCACCGAAAGATCCTGTTCCGACAACTTGGTCTTGAGCAATTGACGCATATGGAGCACGTCTTCGTCGAACTCTTCGGTCGAACTCGATTCCTCCATATTGAGCGTGATCTTCTCGTCCGAGAAAAGCATAAAGTGGTGGATCAACACTTTGGCGGCCTCCTTGAGGGCGTCCTTCGGGTGGATCGAGCCGTCGGTGGTGATCTCCAGATTTAACTTTTCATAATCGGTCTTCTGTTCCACACGGAAGTTGTCGATCGTGTACTTTACGTTCTTGATCGGGGTGTGGATCGAGTCAATCGGGAGCAGCCCGAATTCGACTTCCGTCGGCTTATTTTCCTCGGCAGGCACGTAACCGCGGCCTCTGGCAATGGTGAGTTCCATCTGCAACTTCACGTCGCTGTCCAAGCGGCAGATCACCAACTCCGGGTTCAACACCCTGAATCCGGAAAGGAAATTCGAAATGTGCCCGGCGGTGAGTTCGGTCACCCCGGCCACGTTCACGGTCACCTTTTCGAAATCGATACTTTCGACGGTACGCATGAACCGCACCTGTTTCAAGTTGAGGATGACGTCGATCATCCCTTCCATGACGCCCGGGACAGCCGCAAATTCGTGGTTGACCCCGGCCACTTTGACCGTAGTGATGGCATACCCCTCCAACGACGAGAGGAGAATGCGGCGAAGTGCGTTACCGACGGTCATACCGAAACCGGGCTCCAACGGACGGAACTCAAAGCGCCCGAAGTTGGAGGTCGATTCCAACATAATCACCTTTTCAGGTTTTTGGAATGCTAATATGGCCATAATTTGCTCCTCTATTGCGTACTATTTGGAGTACAATTCGACGATGAGTTGTTCCTTGATGTTTTCGGGGATCTCGCTCCGCTCGGGGCGTTGGATGAACTTGCCGCTCATCGCTGCGCCGTCCCATTCGATCCACGGGTAGCGGCTGCGACGGCCCGAACCCAACGATTCCCGGATCACCTCAAGCGATTTCGACTTTTCGCGAACGGCCACCGCGTCACCCGGACGCAACTGGAACGAGGCGATGTTCACCACACTGCCGTTAACGGTGATGTGACGGTGCGAAACCAACTGGCGGGCAGCGGCACGCGTGGGGGCAATGCTCATGCGGAACACCACGTTGTCAAGACGACATTCGAGCAGTTTCAACAGGTTTTCACCCTGGATGCCACCCAAGCGACCGGCCTCTTCGAAGGTGCGGCGGAATTGTTTTTCCTGCATCCCGTAGATCGCTTTCGCCTTTTGTTTTTCAGCCAACTGCACGCCGTATTCCGATACTTTCTTGCGCTTGCGGGCCAAACCGTGTTGTCCGGGAGGGTAGTTCTTCTTTTCGAGCGCCTTGTCGGCCCCGTAGATCGCCTCCCCGAATTTACGGGCGATTTTGGTTTTAGGTCCTATGTATCTTCCCATTGTTGTTTGATTTTTTCGTTTTTTCCGTTTGTTCGATTCGTTGTCCTTGCCCCGGCATTTCGAGATGACGATAAGTTTCCCGGTTCATTTGTTCGGGTTTCCTTCGGGTCCTATTCTCACAGGCTCCCTTTGGACTCCGTTATGGCCTCATCACCCTCTCCCGGTCGCGGCTTTATACGCGGCGGCGGTTGGGCGGCCGGCACCCGTTGTGGGGCAACGGGGTCACGTCGATGATCTCGATCACCTCGATCCCGGCGCCGTGGATGGTACGGATGGCCGATTCACGGCCGGCACCCGGGCCTTTAACGAATACTTTCACTTTTCTCAAACCAAGATCATAGGCCACCTTGGCGCAATCCTGCGCTGCGGTCTGGGCGGCATAGGGCGTGTTCTTTTTCGAACCGCGGAAGCCCATCTTGCCGGCCGAGCTCCAACTGATTACCTGCCCTTCGCCGTTGGCCAGGGTGATGATCACGTTGTTGAAGGTAGAATGAACATGGGCCTGTCCCACGGCATCGACCTTAACCACTCGCTTTTTAACTGTTGCAGTCTTTTTTGCCATAATACTCTGCTGTTACTTGGTTGCTTTTTTCTTGTTAGCCACGGTTTTCTTTCTCCCCTTGCGGGTACGGGCGTTGTTTTTGGTACTCTGACCGCGCGTGGGCAGGCCGAGGCGGTGACGGATGCCCCGGTAGCAACCGATGTCCATCAGACGCTTGATGTTAAGCTGGACCGACGAACGGAGTTCGCCCTCCACCTTGAAGCCTTCGTTTGCGATGACCCCGCGGATGGCGTTGATCTGCTCGTCGCTCCAATCCTTCACTTTCATATCGTAGCCAATTCCGGCTTTTTCCAGGATCGTGCGGGCGGTGCTGCGGCCAATGCCGTAGATATAGGTGAGCCCGATCTCGCCCCGTTTATTTTTTGGTAAGTCTACACCGACAATACGTGCCATAAAACTTTGTCTTTTTTACAATTCTTTAGAAAAATTACCCTTGGCGCATTTTGAACTTGGGATTTTTTTTGCAGATCACGTACAGACGGCCTTTGCGTTTGACGATCTTGCAATCCTCGCTCCTTTTTCTAATGGATGCCCTAACTTTCATCGTTCAATGTTTTTACTTGTACCTGAATGAGATACGTCCCTTTGACAGATCATACGGGGACATTTCAACTTTTACTTTATCACCGGGAAGGATCTTGATGTAGTGCATCCGCATCTTTCCCGAGATGTGGGCGGTGATGATGTGCCCGTTGTCCAACTCCACGCGGAACATCGCGTTGGAGAGGGCTTCGATGATCGTCCCGTCCTTTTCGATTGCAGCTTGTTTTGACATTGGTTTAACCGTTTAAAGCCTGTTCGATAAACTCAAAAGTGGTCAGTACGTCGGGGCCCTGCGGGGTGACGGCTATGGCGTATTCGAAATGTGCCGACGGTTTCCGGTCTTTTGTCCGGACCGTCCATCCGTCTTTTTCGAACACCACTGCCCGACCGCCCAGGTTGACCATCGGTTCGATGCAGATCACCAATCCTTCGCGGATCAGCGGGCCGCGTCCCCGAGCGCCGTAGTTGGCGACTTCCGGTTCCTCGTGCATCTGTCGACCGAGACCATGTCCCACCAACTCCCTCACGATCGAAAAACCGTTGGTTTCGGTGTACGATTGCACCGCGTGCGCAATGTCGCCGATCCGATTTCCGACGCGGGCTTGCGCCACTCCGAGGAGGAGCGCCTGGCGAGTCACCTCCAGAAGTTTTTTCACTTCCGGCGCTACCTCACCGACCGCAAACGTGAAAGCCGAATCCCCATAGAATCCTCTCATCCGTGTGCCGCAGTCGATTGAAACGATGTCGCCTTCGCGCAAAATACGTTTGGCCGAGGGGATGCCATGCACCACCTCTTCGTTGATCGACACGCAGAGCGTGTTCGGGAATCCGTTGTAACCGAGGAACCCGGGAACAGCACCGTGCGAACGGATATAATCCTCCGCAACTTTATCCAGTTCCAGGGTCGAGACCCCGGGCCGGATGTGTTTGGCCAATTCTCCGAGCGTTTTCGAAACCAAGAGGTTGTTTTCCCTCAGCAGTTCGATCTCCTCCGGACTTTTGTAGTTTATCATTCGTTACTCAGAACTCGCTTTCGGAGCAAAACATCAGTTCCCCGAGCGACCTTTGATGCGTCCGGTCTTCATCAGACCGTCGTAGTGGCGCATCAGCAGGTGGCTCTCGATCTGTTTGAGCGTATCCAGAATCACACCTACCAGAATCAGCAACGACGTACCGCCGTAGAACTGGGCAAACTGGTTGTTGACCCCCATCATCCGGGCGAATACGGGCAGGATAGCCACCATCGCCAGGAAAATAGAGCCGGGCAGCGTGATCCGGGTCATAATGATGTCAATGTATTCCGCGGTCTTCTTTCCGGGCTTGATGCCGGGGACGAACCCTCCGTTGCGCTTCATGTCGTCGGCCATCGAGTTGGGGTTGACGGTGATAGCGGTATAGAAGTACGTGAACGCAATGACAAGTACTGCAAAGATGAAGTTATACCAGAACCCGTTGTTGTTGCCCAACACGGCTGCAATGCCACGGGTGGCCTCCCAACGGCCGAAGAACAACGGAATGAACATCAACGCCTGGGCGAAGATGATCGGCATAACCCCGGCTGCATTGATCTTGAGCGGGATGTATTGGCGGACGCCGCCGTACTGCTTGTTACCAACGATCCGCTTTGCATACTGTACTGGAATTTTGCGAACGGCTTGTACGAGGGCGATCACTGCTGCAAAAACAAGGAACAGGACGAAAATCTCGACAACCAACATCACAAACCCACCGGTCTGGTCTGCAAAACGTGAATTGATTTCTGCTAAAAGCGCGTGCGGCAAGCGGGCGATGATACCCACCATGATGATCAGAGAGACCCCGTTACCAATCCCCTTGTCGGTGATCTTTTCCCCGAGCCACATCACGAACATCGTACCTGATATGAGCACGATCGTGGCGGTGAGGGTGAACAGGAAACTCGACGGGCCCAAGACGAAAGCCGCCGAGGGGAGCGTCGCGTGGAGGTTGGCAAGGTACGCGGGAGCTTGCACCAACAATACGATAATGGTCAGGTAACGAGTCCATTGGTTGATCTTGCGGCGGCCGCTCTCACCTTCCTTCTGGAGTTTCTGAAAGTAGGGGAGAACGATACCCAACAACTGGATCACAATGGACGCCGAGATGTAGGGCATGATCCCCAAGGCAAAGATCGAGGCGTTACCCAACGCCCCCCCCGAGAAGATGTCCAACAGTCCGAGCAGGCCGTTGCCTTCGATTTGGCTCTGGAGGTTGGACAGTGCCTCGGGGTTGATCCCCGGGATCACGACGTAGCTCCCGAACCGGAAAACGAGAACGAGGCCGAGGGTAAAGAGTATTCTCTTCCTCAACTCCTCGATCTTGAAAATGTTCCGGATAGTCTCGATCAGTCTTTTCATCGGACTATAGTTTTATGACCGTTCCCTGCCGGGCTTCGATAGCGGCAGCGGCCGATTTTGAAAATGCGTGGGCCTTCACTTCGAGTTTTACGCTCAGGGTGCCGTCGCCCAAGATCTTGATCCGGTCGTTTTTGACTACGTAGCCCGCTTCGAGAAGTACCTCGGGGGTGATCACCGTCGACTTGGTCTTGGCGGCCAACTCTTCGAGCACCGAGAGGTTCACGGCTTTGAACTCCACACGTTCGTGGTTCTTGAAGCCGAATTTCGGCAGGCGGCGTTGGAGCGGCATCTGACCGCCTTCGAAGCCTACTTTCTTCGAGTAGCCCGAACGCGATTGCGCCCCTTTGTGCCCGCGGGTCGAGGTTCCGCCATGACCGGAGCCCTGGCCGCGGCCGATCCGCTTTTCGCTATGTGTGGAACCGGCAGCCGGTTTCAAATTGCTCAGATTCATCTTGTTTTAAGTAATCGGGTTAATACTTACTTTACTTCCGTTACCACGACCAGGTGTTTCACCTTTTCGATCATCCCCAAAATGATGGCGGAGTCTTCGTGCTGAACGCTCGCGTTGAACTTTTTCAGACCCAACGCGTCGAGATTCTTCTTCTGGTTGGCGGTAGCACCGATACGGCTCTTTACCTGTTTGATATTCAATTTTGCCATTTTTCCGAAGCTTATCCGTTAAAGACTTTGTTCAGGGAGATGCCGCGAACCTGGGCCACGCTGTAAGCGTCGCGCAATTCGAGCAGGGCGGCGATCGTAGCTTTCACCAGGTTGTGGGGGTTCGACGAACCCTTGCTCTTGGCTAACACGTTGTGGATGCCGACGCTTTCCAGAACGGCACGCATCGCACCACCGGCGATCACTCCGGTACCGGGAGCGGCCGGTTTGATCAACACCAACGAACCGCTGAAGCGGGCTTCCTGGGCGTGCGGGATGGTACCTTTCAGCACCGGGATCTTCACTAAGTTCTTCTTGGCGTCTTCCACCCCTTTCGAAATGGCCGAGGTCACTTCGTTGGCTTTGCCGAGGCCGTAGCCTACCACGCCGTTTTCGTTACCCACCACCACGATGGCCGAAAAACTGAAGGTACGTCCCCCTTTGGTCACTTTAGTCACGCGTTGGATGCTCACCAGGCGGTCTTTCAATTCGAGGTCGCTCGTGCGGACCTTCTTGATATTTGCGTTTGTCGACATACCGATTAGAATTTAAGTCCACCTTCGCGGGCGGCGTCTGCTAAACATTTAACTCGTCCGTGGTAGAGATAGCCGTTGCGGTCGAATTTCACTTCGGTGATCCCTTTTTGCCGGGAACGTTCCGCGATCAGCTTGCCCACGAGCGCCGAAACCTGCGATTTGTTGAGGCCTTTGGCTTTTTCAGCCACTTCGTTGTCTGCCGACGAAGCGGCGGCCAAAGTGGCTCCTTTCAGGTCGTCGATCAGTTGCACGTAGATCTGCTTGTTGCTGCGGAACACCGACATGCGAGGTGTCTCTGCCGTGCCGCTGACCACTTTGCGGATACGCATCTTGATGCGTTCTCTTCTTTCTATCTTGTTAAGTGCCATTGTTTTTACCTCCTATTATTTAGCGTTGGCCGACTTGCCCGACTTGCGGCGGAGCTGTTCACCCACGAACTTGATCCCCTTGCCTTTGTATGGTTCGGGTTTGCGCAGCGAGCGGATCTTGGCGGCCACCTGGCCGATCAGTTGCTTGTCGATGCTTTTGAGCGTCACAATGGGGTTTCCCTTACGTTCGGTCAGCGTTTCCACCTTCACTTCGGCGGGAAGCTGCAGGTGGATGTCGTGCGAGTAACCGAGACTCAGTTGCAGGGTCTGGCCCACGGCTTCGGCCTTGTAACCGACGCCGACGAGTTCCTGCTTGATTTCATAGCCCTGCGACACACCCACAACCATGTTGTTGATCAGCGCGCGATAGAGCCCGTGCATCGAGCGGTGGCGCGGTTGATCCGTCGGGCGGGTGACGGAGAGCACGTTCCCTTCTACGGTCACCTTGATGTCCGGATGCACTTGTTGGGACAGGGTGCCGAGCGGTCCTTTCACACTGACCGTATTATCGGCAGCAACCGTTGCGGTTACGCCGGCCGGCAGGTTTACAGGCATTTTTCCTATTCTTGACATTTTGCGTATGGATTAAGTTTTACTTTTTCCGGTTTAGTAGATGTAGCAGAGTACCTCGCCACCCACGTTTTCCCGGCGGGCTTCCTTGTCGGTCATGACGCCCTTGGAGGTCGACACGATGGCGATGCCCAAACCGTTAAGCACGCGCGGCATTTCGTCGACACCGGCGTATTGGCGCAGGCCTGGACGGCTCACACGCTTCAGGTTCTTGATCGCCGGAATCTTCGTTTCGGGATGATACTTCAAGGCGATTTTAATGTTCGGATGGCCTTTTTCATCGGTTCCGAACTTGTAGGCCAGGATGTAGCCTTGTTCGTGCAGGATCTCCGTAATGGCCTGCTTCATTTTCGAGCCGGGAGCTTCAACCACTTTGTGGTTGGCTTTCACCGCGTTTCTAATTCTGGTCAGAAAGTCCGCAATAGGATCAGTCATAATTAGCCGTTAAAATGATTTTTCAATTAAATTGGTTGTCTCTCTTCTTTTCGTCTTGTACCGCCTCCTTCTACTCGGACGGAGGCGAAAAAAAACTTCAGGCGCACAGTCAATCAACCTGTTACGGCTTGCCTGCTGTAACGCATCCGAGTTTTATCGCGGCGCAAAGATACAAAAATCCTTTAATTTGGCAAATTGCCGTTGAGAATCTGACTTTTTCGCATTCTTTCGGAAGATCATTCATCCCCCCTGCTACTCATCTGTCCCCCTTTTGCAACCCGACCGGTTTTTGTATCCCGCCCCATTTTTACCGGAGCCTTTCTTGGCCTCGACCTTACCAACTCGCCTTCTTCACGCCCGGAATCAGGCCTTGCGAGGCCATTTCGCGGAACTGGATGCGGCTGATGCCGAACAGGCGGATGTAGCCTTTCGGACGGCCGGTCAACTTGCAACGGTTGTGCAGGCGGATCGGGTTCGAGTTGCGCGGCAGCTTGGCCAAGCCGGCCTGGTCGCCTTCGGCTTTCAGTTTGGCGCGTTTCTCGGCGTAACGGGCAACGAGTTTTGCACGTTTCACCTCACGGGCTTTCATCGATTCTTTTGCCATATCCTATTGGTTCTTTTTAGCGTTTTTGAAAGGTAAGCCGAATTCGCGCAGCAGAGCGTAGGCTTCTTCGTCCTGGTCGGCGGTGGTCACGAAGGTGATTTCCATCCCGAGGATCTTCGAGATCTTGTCGATGTCGATTTCCGGGAAGATGATCTGTTCGGTGATCCCGAGCGAGTAGTTGCCGCGGCCGTCGAATTTTTCGTTGATCCCCTTGAAGTCGCGGATACGCGGCAGGGCAACGACCACCAAGCGTTCGAGGAATTCGTACATCTGATCACGGCGCAAAGTTACCCGCACGCCGATGGGCATGCCTTTGCGAAGCTTAAAATTCGAGATGTCTTTTTTCGAGCGGGTGAGGACAGCACGTTGCCCGGCAATGGTCGAGAGTTCTTCCTGGGCGGTTTCGAGCAGCTTCTTATCGGCGACCGCCTGGCCCACACCCTGATTGATCACGATCTTTTCGAGTCGCGGCACCTGCATCACGCTTTTGTATCCGAACTCTTTCACCAACGCCGGGATAATCTGTTCCCGGTACTTGGTTTTCATTGAAGGTACGTATGCCATTACTTGATCTCCTCCCCTGATTTTTTAGCGTAACGAACGGTTTTGCCCTGACTGTTCTTCTTGCGACCCACGCGGGTGGGCTTGCCCGATTTCGGGTCGAGGGGCTGCAGATTCGACAGGTGGATCGGAGCTTCCTGCTTCACGATGCCTCCCTGCGGGCTTTTCGCATTCGGTTTGGTATGTTTCGAAACGAGGTTCACGCCTTCGACGATCGCCCGTTCCTTTTCCACCAACACTTCGAGGACCTTGCCTTGTTGGCCCTTGCTGTCGCCGGAGTTCACATAAACCGTGTCGCCCTTTTTGATATGCAATTTTATTGACATTGGTTTGATCTTTTTACAATTACAATACTTCCGGGGCGAGTGAGATGATCTTCATATAGGAGTCGCGCAGTTCGCGGGCGACGGG